>NZ_MEDO01000015.1 GCF_001724815.1 Arenimonas sp. SCN 70-307
GCATGCGCATACTGGCAATCCGCCTGAACGCCATGATTAGGGATCAGACCGATTGGAGGGTCCACCCGGCCTGAGCAAGACAGTTGCTCCTACAGGGGCTAGCGGCAGGAGGCGTCGACGACCTGGGTGAGGCGGCGGACTTCGGACTTGCGGTAGGCGGCGGTGTCGCTGAAGGCGTGCAGGGCGTCGGAGCGGGCCTGGCGGAGCTTGTCCTTGAACACCTGGCAGGAACCGGCGTCGTCGAGCAGCACGCAGGAGTCCTCGACCCAGCGGCAGGTGGCGCCCCAGGGGCCGGCGTCGTAGCCGAGCACCGCCAGCGGCACGCAGCGCGGGTTGGGGTCGTAGTTCTCGCTGTACCGGGTTTCGCCGTCGTAGGCCGTGCACAGGTACATCGGCGGGGGCGGCAGCGGCAGCGGCGGTGGCGGCGCCTCGATGAGGGGTTCGGCTTCGGCCGGCGGCTCGTCCGGCGGCGCCGGCCGCGGTGGCGGATCCTGCGGGCGCACCATGCTGCGCTGCTCCTGGGCCTGGCCGGCCGCGCAGGGCGCGTCCTGCAGCGTCACCCGGCCCTGGGCGTCGGTGCAGCGATAGACCGTGATCTGCTGCGCGCCGGCCGGGCCGACGCAGGCGAGCAAAATGGCTAAGCTTGGCCACCAGCGTCGATGCATGCCGGCATTGTCCGCCCGCGACGCCGCCACTTCCAGCCCGGGAAACCCCATGCTCCGACTGCTTCGCCTGGCCCTGCTGCTGCTCGCCGCCCCGGCCCTGGCCGCCATCCCGCCGGCGCCCGAACGCACCGAGGGCGAAGGCCCCTGGCCGCAGCTGATCCTGCGCGGCGCCACCGTCATCACCGGCACCGGCGCGCCGGCCTACGGGCCCGTGGACATCGTCATCGAGGGCAACCGCATCGTGCGCGTGCAGATCGTCGGCAGCGCCAACGCGCCGATCGACCCCGCCGGCCGGCCCGCGCTCAAGCCCGGCGGCCGCGAGATCGACCTCGCCGGCCACTACGTCATGCCCGGCATCGTCGACATGCACGGCCACATCGGCGGCGACGAGCAGGGCGTCAACGCCGAGTACGTGTACAAACTCTGGCTGGCGCATGGCATCACCAGCGTGCGCGACCCCGGCTGCGGCAACGGCATCGACTGGTGCGTGTCCGAGGCCCGGCGCAGCGCCGCCAACCGGATCGCCGCGCCGCGCATCTTCCCCTACGCCTTCTTCGGCATGGGCCGCGACGGACCGATGACCACGCCCGAGCAGGCCCGCCAGTGGGTGCGCGACATGAAGGCGCGCGGCGCGCTGGGCATGAAGTGCTTCGGCTACCGGCCCGACATCCTCGAGGCCGCCTTCGACGAACTCAGGAAGCAGGGCATGGGCAGCGCCTGCCACCACGCCCAGCTCGACGTCGCGCGCGTGAACGTGCTCACCACCGCGCGCTGGGGCCTGACCACCATGGAGCACTGGTACGGCCTGCCCGAGGCGCTGTTCGACGGTCAGCGCGTGCAGCAGTACCCGGCCGACTACAACTACATGGACGAACAGGACCGCTTCGGCGAGGCCGGCAAGCTCTGGGCGCAGGCGGCCGAAAAGGGCAGCCCGCGCTACGAGGCGGTGATGGCCGAGCTGCTCGCGCTCGACTTCACCCTCGATCCGACCTTCACCATCTACCAGGCCACGCGCGACCTGATGCGCGCGCGCACCGCCGAGTGGCACGACGAATACACCCATCCGGCGCTGTGGGATTTCTTCACGCCCAGCCGCCACAACCACGGCAGCTTCTTCTTCGACTGGGGCAGCGAGCAGGAAGCCGACTGGAAGGACAACTACCGCCGCTGGATGGCCTTCGTGGACGACTACAAGGACCGCGGCGGCCGCGTCACGGTCGGCAGCGATTCGGGCTACATCTACAAGACCTACGGCTTCGGCACCATCGAGGAGCTGGAGATGCTGCGCGAGGCCGGCTTCCACCCGCTGGAGGTGATGCGCGCGGCCACGCTCAGCGGCGCCGAGGCGCTGCGCGCCGACGAGCGCATCGGGTCGATCGAGCCGGGCAAGCTGGCCGACCTGGTGGTGCTGTCGGAGAACCCGCTGGCCAACCTCAAGGTGCTCTACGGCACCGGCCACATCCGCCTGGGCGCCGACGGCGAGCCCACGCGCGTGGGCGGCGTGCGCTACACGATCAAGGACGGCATCGTTTACGACGCGGCCGCGCTGCTGGCCGACGTGCGCCGCATCGTGGCGGCCGAGAAGGCGCGCCGCGGCATCGAGCGCCTGCCGCAGCCGGGCCGCTGAGGCCCGCGCCGCGGGGCGCCGCCGGGCTTAGCCGGCGGCCTTTTTCGCGACTTTCTTCGTGGCTTTCTTGGCGGCCTTCTTGGTCGCCTTCTTGGCGGTGGCCTTCTTCGCGACCTTCCTGGTCGCCTTCTTGGCCACGGCCTTCTTCGGCGCGTCGGCGTCGGCGGCCTTGGCGGCCTTCTTCGCCGGCGCCTTCTTGGCGGCCACCTTCTTGCCGAAGCGGCCGCCCTTGCGCACCGGCTTGCCCTCGGCCAGCAGGGCCTCGCACTCGGCCTGGGTCAGGCTGGCCGGGTCGCGGTCCTTGGGGATCTTGCCGTTCTTCTCGCCGTCGGTGACGTAGGGCCCGAAGCGGCCGTTGAGCACCTGGATCCCGGTGCCCGGGAAGGTCTTGATCGTGCGGTTGGCGATCATCTCCTCCTTGGCGCGGATCAGCTCGGCCGCGCGCTCGAAGGTGATCGTGTACGGATCGTCCTCCTTGCCCAGCGAGGCATAGGTGTCGCCGCGCTTGGCGAAGGGACCGAAGCGGCCGATCGCCACCGTCACCGGCTTGCCGTCCATCTCGCCGACGGTGCGCGGCAGGTCGAACAGCGGCAGCGCGTCCTCGAGCGTGATCGTGTGCATCGAGGTGCCCGGGCGCAGCGAGGCGAACTTGGGCTTCTCCTCGTCGTCCATGTGGCCGATCTGGGCGTAGGGCCCGTAGCGGCCCAGGCGCACCGACACCGGCTTGCCCGACTTCGGGTCGGTGCCCAGCAGGCGCGCGCCGGTGGCTTCGGAGCGGTCGACCGACTCGCTCTTTTCCTCCACCGTCGACTTGAACGGCTTCCAGAACCGCTCCATCAGCGGAACCCAGGCCGCTTCGCCGGCGGCCACCGCGTCGAGCTCGTCCTCGAGCCTGGCGGTGAAGTCGTAGTCGACGTACTGCGCGAAGTGGCTGGTGAGGAACTTGGCCACCGCGCGGCCCACGTCGCTGGGGCGGAAGCGGCGGTTGTCGAGGTAGACGTACTCGCGGCCCTGCAGCACCTGGATGATGCTGGCGTAGGTGGACGGACGGCCGATGCCGTATTCCTCCAGCGCCTTGACCAGCGAGGCTTCCGAGAAGCGCGGCGGCGGCTCGGTGAAGTGCTGGTCGGTGTGGATGCTGCCCAGCGGCACGTTCTGGCCGGGCTTCATCGGCGGCAGCTTGCGGCCCTCGTCCTCGTCCTCGCTGGTCTTGGCATCCTTGCCTTCCTCGTACACGGCCAGGAAGCCCGGGTCGATGATGGTGGTGCCGCTGGCGCGGAAGCTGTGCTCGCTGCCGGCGGCCAGCTCGACCGAAACGGTGTTCATCGTCGCCGGCACCATCTGCGAGGCCACGGTGCGCTTCCACACCAGTTCGTAGAGGCGGCGCGCGTCGTCGTCGAGGTACTTGGCGATCGAGGCCGGCGTGCGCAGCGCCGAGGTCGGGCGGATGGCCTCGTGGGCTTCCTGCGCGTTCTTGGACTTGGACTTGTATTCGTTGGGCTTGTCCGGCACCGCGCCGGTGCCGAAGTCGCGGGCGATGACGTCGCGGATTTCCTTCACCGCGTCCACCGACAGGTTCACCGAGTCGGTACGCATGTAGCTGATCAGGCCGACGGTGCCTTCCTCGCCGATCGCGACGCCTTCATAAAGCTTCTGCGCCACGCGCATGGTGCGCGAGGTGGTGAAGCCGAGCTTGCGCGCGGCCTCCTGCTGCAGGGTCGAGGTGATGAAGGGCGGCGCCGGGCGGCGCTTGCGCTCCTTGCTGGCCACGTCGGTGACGCGCAGGGCGTCGCCGGCGGCCTTCACCAGGCGCGCGCGGGCGGCCTCGGCGTCCTTGGCATTGGTGAGGGTGAACTGCTCGAACTTCTGGCCGTCGAGCTTCACCAGGCGGGCGGTGAAGCCCTGCTGCGGGTGGTTGAGCTCGGCCTCGACGCTCCAGTACTCGCGCGGCACGAAGGCTTCGATCTCCTCCTCGCGCTCGACGATCATGCGCAGGGCCGGCGACTGCACGCGGCCGGCCGAGAGGCCGCGCTGCACCTTGCGCCACAGCACCGGCGAGAGGTTGAAGCCCACCAGGTAGTCCAGGGCGCGGCGCGCCTGCTGGGCGTCCACCAGGTCGGCGGCCACCTGGCGCGGGTGGTCGACCGCCTCCCGGATGGCGCGCGGCGTGATCTCGGTGAACACCACCCGGTGCAGGTCCTTGCCCTTGAGCAGGTTGCGCTCCTTGAGGATCTCCGAGATGTGCCAGCTGATGGCCTCCCCTTCGCGGTCCGGGTCGGTGGCCAGGTAGATGGCGTCGGCCGCCTTGGCCGCCTTGGCGATGGCCTCGACGTGCTTGGTGTTCTTCTCGATCAGCTCGTAGCGCATGGCGAAGCCATGCTCCGGGTCGACGGCGCCTTCCTTGGGCACCAGGTCGCGGACGTGGCCGTACGAGGCCAGGACGTGGAAGTCCTTGCCCAGGTACTTGTTGATCGTCTTGGCCTTGGCGGGCGACTCGACGATGAGTAGGTTCTTGGCCATGCCGGGGATGCTCCAGGGCGGCCGCCGTTTGCGGACGCCCAGATGGCGCGGCCCGCGGGGGACGCGGGCCGGGGGGATTCTTCTTTATTCATTAAGGCCCCACGCGGGGCGGGCCTGTCAAGCAAGGCCCCGCCCCGGGGGCCGGGGCCGGCCTAGCGGCAGGCTTCCGGCAGGTAGCGGGACGGGACGCCCTCGGCGGTGCAGCTGCGGCTGCCGTCGCCGTCGTACTGCAGGGTCAGGGTGCCGCCCGCGGCACCCCGCAGCTCGGTGCGGTCGGAGAGCACCAGGACCAGGTCGCAGTAGCCCTCCTCGGGTTCGGTGAGGCGGATCACCCGCACGTTCAGGCTGGCCGCCGAGCCCTGGCCCAGCTCCTCCACGTCCCGCGGGCAGCGGTCGGTATTGGCCTTGAACTCGTCCACCATCACGCCGACCGAGCGGCCTTCGGCCAGGGCCGCGGCCACCTGCGAGCGGATGACGTAGTCCTGGTAGGCGGGCAGGGCGATGGCGGCCAGGATGGCGATGACACCCACGGCGACCATGCCCATCACCACCACCAGCACCGCGATCACGGCGCCATTGATGCCGGTGCCCTGGCGGCCGGGCTGCTCGCTGTAGGCCCACTTGTCGACCACGTAGGTGCCGGCCAGCAGGTCGTGCAGGGCCTGCTTGCGGCGGGTCCAGCCCGCCAGGAAGAAGCCGATGTAGAGCGTGGCATAGGACAGCAGGCTGCCGGCCCAGCGGGCCGAAGCCTTGCCCCAGCCCAGGCGCCGGCCGCCGGCGTCGACCACCTTGATGCCCAGGGCCAGCTTGCCCACGGTGGCCTGCAGCTTCGAGCGCTCCATGCCCACGTAATAGAAGTAGCTCATCAGCGCATAGGCCAGCACCAGCAGCACGCCACCGGTGATGGCCACGGTTTCGCCGTCGACCTGGCTGGCCGCCATGACCGCGATGATCACCGAGCCGATCATCAGCACCACGTAGTAGGCGCTGCCCAGCAGCAGGCCGTCGATGAGGTAGGCGCCCAGGCGGCGCAGGAAGCCGGCGTCCTGGACCCGGTCGATGTCGGCGGGGGCGGCCGGGCCCTGCGCGGGCGCGGCACTGGCCACCAGCGGCGGCACGGGCGGGACGGCCGGCGCGGGCAGCGGCAGCTCGGAGAGGTGTGCCTCCAGCGGCTCCCACTGGGCCATGCCTTCACGCCAGACCAGGCTCTCGCGCCGCACCTGGCCCCGGCGGAAGGCCTCGGCCAGCGCCTCGGCACCCAGCGGTCCCTGGCGCACGTGCGCATCGTCGACGAAGTACCACATCACCATGGTTCCCACTCCCCGTGGCGACGCCGGGCGTCGCGCTCCCCAAAAGAAAACGCCCGGCCGGTGCCGGGCGCCTTCACAGGGTAGCGGCGAACGCGGGTTCAGTGAACCGGTTCGGGCTCGTCCTCGAACATCTGGCTTTCCATCCAGGCATAGGCGGCCTCGGAGCCGGGCTGGTTGAACAGCACCATCAGCACCACCCACTTGAGGTCGTCCACGTCGACTTCGTCCTGGTCGAGCGCCATCACGCGGTCGAGCACCAGCTCGCGCTGGTGGGCGTCGAGCACGCCGCTGTGTTCGAGGAACATCAGGAAGCCGCGGCAGTCGGCATCGAGGCGGTCGAGCTCGGGTTCGGAGTACACCCGCACCGGGGTCTGCGGCCGCGGCGCGGCCACGGCCGGGCGCTGGCGCGCGAGTTCGTCGAGCCAGTCGAAGGCCTTGTTGATTTCGGCGGGGGTGAATCCGGCCTGGATCAGGCCGTTCTGGAGCGAGTCGCGGTCCCGGACGGCGTCGGGGTCGTCGTAGAAGTAGTGCTCGAACAGGTACAGCAGGACGTCCAGTATGGTCTCTTTCATTACCCTCAGCCTGCGCCAGGCGGCGCGATGGGAAGGTCAGGGGCGCCGGGCGTAGCGGCCGTTGTCGGCGACCACCCGCCCTTCCAACTCCATGACCAGCAGCATGGAGGACAGTTCGGCCACCGTCAATCCTGTTCGACCGGCCAGTTCATCCAAAGAGCTGGGGTCGTGGCCGAGGGCGGACCACAAGCGCTTGTGGTCGTCGGGGAGGGACGGCTGTCCGCCGGCTGAGCGTCCGGAGGCAGCGTCGGGGGCCTCGCCAAGGCGTCCGCGCAGTGATTCGGCCAGGCTGGCGGCCACCGGCCCGAGCGCCGCGATGACTTCGCCGGGCGTCTCCACCAGGGCCGCGCCCTCGCGGATCAGGCGGTGGCAGCCGCGGGCCACCGGGTTGTCCACCGAGCCGGGCAGGGCGAACACCTCGCGCCCGGCCTCGGCCGCCAGCCGGGCGCTGATCAGGGCGCCCGAGCGCAGTGCGGCCTCGACGACCACGGTGCCCAGCGACAGCCCGGCGATGATGCGGTTGCGGCCGGGGAAGTGGCTGGGCATGGCCGCGGTGCCGGGCGGGTGTTCGCTGACCACGAGACCCTCGGCGGCGATGCGCGCCATCAGGCCGGCGTTGCGGCGCGGGTAGGCCAGGTCCGGCCCGGTGCCGATCACGGCCAGGGTGCGCCCGCCGGCCTCGAGCGTGCCCTCGTGGGCGGCGGCATCGATGCCTTCGGCCAGGCCGCTGGTGACCGCCCAGCCGGCCTCGGCGAACACGCGCGCGAACCCGCGGGCGCGCTGCCGCCCGCCCGGCGAGGGATGCCGGCTGCCGACCACCGCCACCTGCGGGTGCCAGAGCAGCGCGGGGTCGCCCTCGAGGAAGAGCAGCGGCGGCGGCGACGGGGTGCGCCGCAGCAGGGCGGGATAGTCGGGCGAGTGCCAGGCCAGGACGCTCCGGCCACGGCCGGCCAGCCAGGCCTGGTCGTTGCCAAGTTGCCGCGGGCAGGGCCGGGCCAGGGCATCGCGAGCCGGGTCGGGCAGCGGCAGGCCGGCGCCATGGCGTGCGGCCGCGAGGGCGGCCTCGGGGCCGGGCTGGCTTTCGAGCAGGTGCCTCAGCAAGGCGGCGGGAAGGCCGGCGCGGGCCAGCAGGAGCAGGGCGGTGTCGGGTTCCATGGCCCCGACAGCATCACGGCGCCCTGGGGCGCCGTGATGTAGGAAAAGCTTATTCGGTGGCGTCGGGATGTTTCAGCAAGTCGCCGTGATGCACCGGCCGGATGCCATCCATCACCAGCGCGTAGCTGACCTTGTCGAAGGTGCGGAACACCATCAGGTTGCCCACGAACTCGTCCGGCAGCTGCACCTTGTCGGCCTTGGCGGCGGCACCGGTGCGGTGGCTGACGACGTCGGCGACGCGGCTGCCTTCGTTCCAGATCGACATGACGTGGCCGTTGCGGATGCCGTCGCGGGCACCCACCGACAGCGCCACCACCAGGTGCGGACCGGACTGCATGCCGTCGGCGACGGCCAGGATGCGGGCGCCGGCCGGGACGTTGTCCGGGGCGCGCGGCAGGAACTGCAGGTCGTAGGGCTGGGCCTCGGACGGCATGACGCGGTCGCCGACGCGGATCTCGCGGCCTTCCTCGCGCAGCACCACCGAAGCGACCTCGCCCCTGACGGCGGTGACTTCGCCGGTGGCGTGGATCTGCAGCTCGTAGCCCAGCTTCTCGCCGGTGGCCTCGCCGAAGCCCGGCGGCACCACCCAGTGGCTGTGCTGGCGGTCGCTGCGGAAGTCCAGCGGGCTGGCGCCCGGCAGGTTGCGCTTGTTGCCGCCGCCGAAGACGTTCACCGGGCGGGCGATGTCGACCACCATGCCCGGCGCCGCGCCCTGCAGGCCGCGCACGTAGACCAGCTGGCCGGCCGTGCTGTAGAGCCGGTCGTCCTCGAGGCCGATGACGTGGGGCAGGGCCTTCGGATCCTCGACCACGGTGAAGTGCTTGAGCAGCGCCTCGACCTCGGACAGCGGGATCGTATTGACCGCCTCGCCGACCTGCGGGCCTTCGGCCTGCACGCGCGGCTGGCCATCCACATAGACCAGGCTCAGCACCTGTCCCGGGTAGATGAGGTGCGGATTCTGCACCTGCGGGTTGGCCTGCCAGATCTCCGGCCACAGCCAGGGCTTCTGGAGGAAGCGACCCGCGATGTCCCAAAGGGTGTCGCCCTTCTTTACCACGTACGTGGTGGGATGGTCCCCGCGAAGGTCGGCCGCGATGACGGCGCCCGCGAGGGTGAGCAACATGGCAGCTGTAACTGCAAGAAGCCGTTTAAGCATGGCGGCTATCCACCTGATTTCCCCGGACAGGTTGGGCGACTATAGCCCAAATCCGGCCCCGGATTGCAAGCCCGCCGGGGGTATACTGTCGTGCCGGCCCCTTGAGGTCCGGGCCCTTGTTCCCCATCTTCCCGTCCATGGCCAAGCTCCCCATCCTGGAATTCCCCGATCCCCGCCTGCGCACGGTCGCCAAGCCCGTCGAAACGGTGGACGACGACCTGCGCCGGCTCGTGGACGACATGTTCGAAACCATGTACGCCGCGCCGGGCATCGGCCTGGCCGCGAGCCAGGTGGATGTCCACCTGCGCCTTCTCGTCCTTGACGTAAGCGAGGACCAGAGCCGGCCAATGGTGTTCATCAACCCCGAGATCCTCTCGGCCGAGGGCCACCAGGTCTACCAGGAAGGCTGCCTGTCGGTGCCGGGCATCTACGCCGACGTCAAGCGCGCCAACAAGATCCGCGTGCGTGCGCTCGACCGCGACGGCAAGGCGTTCGAGCTCGACGCCGACGGCCTGCTGGCGGTGTGCATCCAGCACGAGATGGACCACCTGGCCGGCAAGGTCTTCGTGGACTACCTCTCGCCGCTCAAGCGCGAGCAGGTCAAGAAGAAGCTCGCCAAGCAGCAGCGCGCCAGCGCCGCCTGAGATGCCCCTGCGCATCGTCTTCGCCGGTACGCCGGAGTTCGCCGTGCCCTGCCTGCGCGCGGCCGCCGGACGCGGCGAGGTGGTGGGCGTGTGGACCCAGCCCGACCGCCCGGCCGGCCGCGGCCGCCAGCTGGCGCCTTCGCCGGTGAAGCTCGAGGCGCTGTCCCGCCAGCTGCCCGTGTTCCAGCCCGAGAACTTCAAGTCCGCCGAGGCGCGTGAACAACTGAGCGCCCTGCAGCCCGACCTGATGGTGGTGGTGGCCTACGGCCTGATCCTGCCCCAGTCGGTGCTCGACATCCCGCGTTACGGCTGCTGGAACGTGCACGCCTCGCTGCTGCCGCGCTGGCGCGGCGCCGCGCCCATCCAGCGCGCGCTCGAGGCCGGCGACGCCGAAACCGGCGTGTGCCTGATGCAGATGGAGAAGGGCCTGGACACCGGCCCGGTGCTGCTCTCGCTCGCCACGCCCATCACCGACGACGACACCGGCGGCAGCCTGCACGAGCGCCTCGCCGCGCTCGGCGCCGAGGTGCTGGGCGATGGCCTGAAGCTGCTGCGCGCCGGCATGCGCCCGGTGCCGCAGCCGCAGCCTGCCGAAGGCGTCACCTACGCCCACAAGCTCGACAAGGCCGAGGCGCGGCTGGACTGGTCGCGCCCCGCGCGCGAGCTGGCCAATCGCGTTCGCGCCTTCAATCCCTGGCCGGTGGCCGAGGCCATGCTCGCCGGCGAGCGCCTGCGCATCCACGCCGCGCGCGCGCTCGACCTCGCCCACGGCCAGGCGCCCGGCACCGTGCTCGCCGCCTCCCGCGAAGGACTGGACGTGGCCTGCGGTGAAGGCGCCCTGCGCCTGCTGCAGGTGCAGCGCGAAGGGGGCCGGGCCATGCCGGTGGCCGATTACCTCAACGCCCGCCCGGCGCTGGCCGGCCGATGAGCGGCCCGGGCTCGGCCCTGCGCGCCGAGGCGGCCCGCGTGCTGCAGGCCGTGCTGGCCGAGGGTCGCTCGCTCAAGGCCGTGCTCGGCCGAAGCCTGCCGGGCGTGGCCGACCCGCGCGACCGCGCCCTGCTCGAGGCGATCTGCTTCGACGCCCTGCGCCACCGCCGCCGCTATGAGTTCGCGCTGTCGGGCTGGCTGGCCCGGCCGCTGCCGCGGCGTGACCAGGCCGTGCACTTCCTGCTGCTCGCCGGCCTGGCCCAGCTCAAGGGCCTGGGCCTGGCGCCGCACGCTGCCGTGGGCGCCACCGCAGAAGCCGCCCGCGACCTGGGCCGAAGCGGCCTGGTCGGGCTGGTGAACGCGCTGCTGCGCCGCGCCAGCCGCGAAGCGCTGCCCGAAAGCGAAGACCCGGCGGTGGCCGGCAGCCATCCGGACTGGCTGGTGGCGCGCCTGCGCGCCGACTGGCCCGCGCAGGCCGCGGCCATCCTCGCCGCCAACAACCAGGCCGCGCCGCTGTGGCTGCGCGCCAATCCGCGCCAGGGCAGCGCGGCTGCGCTGCAGGCGCGGCTCCACGAGGCCGGCCTGGACGCGGCGCTGGTGCCGGAGGTTCCGGGCGCGCTGCGCCTGGACACCCCGGTGCCGGTCGAGGCGCTGCCGGGCTGGGAGCAGGGCGCACTGTCGGTGCAGGACGGCGCCGCCCAGCTGGCCGTGCTGGCGCTCGACCCTCGGCCGGGCGAGCGCGTGCTCGATGCCTGCGCCGCGCCCGGCGGCAAGGCCGCGCAGCTCGTCGCGGCCCTGGGCAACGGCGAAGTGCTGGCGCTGGACGTCGATGCGCGCCGGCTGGCGAAGGTCTCGCAGCTGCTCCAGCGCCTGCACCTGGAGGCGCCGAACGTGCAGGTGCGCGTCGCCGATGCCGCCGCGCCGGAGGGCTGGTTCGACGGCCGCGCCTTCGACGCGATCATCCTCGACGCGCCGTGTTCGGCCACCGGCATCATCCGCCGCCAGCCCGACATCAAATGGCATCGCCGCGAGGCCGACATCGAATCCCTGGCCGTCCTGCAGGCGCGCCTGCTCGATGCGCTCTGGCCGCTGCTCAAGCCCGGCGGCCGGCTGCTCTACGCCACCTGCTCGGTGCTGGTGCAGGAGAACGCGGCGCAGGTGCAGGCCTTCCTCGAGCGCCATCCCGAGGCCGTCGTGCGGCCGCTGGACGAGCGCTTTGGCCACGCCAGCGGCGCCGGCCGCCAGCGCTTGCCGGGCGAGGGCGGCATGGATGGTTTTTTCTACGCGCTGCTGGCCCGGCCGGCCTGATCAGGCGGCGTCGTCGAGCAGCTGGTACTTGAGCCGGGCGTAACGCGCCTGCAGCCAGTGGAAGCGCAGGCCGGGCAGGCCATCGACCACGCCCAGGCGCAGCACCACGTGCTTGAGCAGGTAGGCAAGCGCCGCCAGTTCGCCGCGGCCGGGCAGCACCACCCGGCCGCGCCGGGCCTGGTCGTCGGCCCAAAGCCGGGCATGGCCCTCGAGCTTGCGCCAGTGCGCCTCGGGGCAGCCGGCGATTTCGTGCTCGATGCCGATGCGCGAATTCGCCACGCGCTGGCCGCGGGTGTCGAGCTCCTCGTGCACCGGCCGGATCTCGTAGCGCAGGTGGTTGCGGAACAGGCGCGGCAGCGGTTCGCGCGCGAAACCGCCGCCGCGCATTCGATGGCCCAGGAAATGGGCGCGCCGGCGCAGGCGCCAGGCGTCGGCATGCTCGACCGCGCCGGTTTCGAACAGCGCGCGCAAGGCATCGACCGCGCCCGGCTCGAGCCATTCGTCGGCATCGAGCAGCAGCACCCAGGGCTGGCCCGCGCGCGAGATGGCCGTGTTCTTCTGGCTGGCGTAGCCCAGCCATTCCTGGTGTTCGACCTGTGCGCCCATGCCGCGGGCGATGGCCACCGTGTCGTCGGTGGAGCCCGAGTCGAGCACGATCACTTCACGGCAAACCGCCAGCAGCGGCCCGAGGCAGCGCGCGATGCGCCCGGCTTCGTCGCGGGTGACGACGATGCCGGTGAGGGGCAGGGGCGTGGCCATGGGCACGGGCTTGTCCGGGGGGCGGGCCCGGTGATTATAGTGGCGCGCCATGACAACCGCCGACCGTCGAGCCGCCCTCGCCCTGCTCACACTGGCCTTGCTGGTGCTCGCCGCGGGTTACGGCCTGCGCGACCCCTGGCCCGCCGACGAACCCCGCTTCGTGCTGGTGGCCAAGCAGATGGTCGACAGCGGCGACTACCTGTTCCCGCACCGCGGCGCCGAGCTCTACCCCGACAAGCCGCCGATCTACTTCTGGCTGCTCTCGCTGGCCTACGGGCTCGTGGGCAGCTGGCGCGGCAGCTTCCTGCTGCCCTCGCTGCTTTCGGCCCTGGGCACGCTGGCTCTGGTGTACGACCTCGGCCGGCGCCTGTGGAGCCCGCGCGCCGGCTTCTGGGCGGCGACGGCGGTGCTGGTGAGCCTGCAGTTCGTCTACCAGGCCAAACGCGCGCAGATCGACCCGACCCTGGTCTTCATGACCACCTTCGCCTTCTATGGCCTGTGCCGGCACGTGCTGCAGGGCCCGCACTGGCGCTGGTACCTGGCCGCCTGCTTCGCCGCCGGCCTGGGCGTGGTGACCAAGGGCGTGGGCTTCCTGCCGCTGCTGGCGCTGCTGCCCTTCGCGCTGATGGCGAGGCGGGGCTGGCAGGGCCTGGCGCCGGTGCCGGCGGGCAGCGGCCTGCGCTGGTGGGCGGGCGGCCTGGCCTTCCTTGCGGCGATCGCGCTCTGGCTGGGGCCGGTGCTGGCGGTGGGACTGACCAGCGGCAACCCCGAGCACGAGGAATACCTGCGCAACATCCTGTTCAAGCAGACCGCGCAGCGTTATGCCGACCCGTGGCACCACCACGAGCCCTTCTGGTATTTCGGCCAGGTGGTGCTGCTCTTCTGGGCGCCTTTTTCGCTGGCGCTGCCCTGGCTGCTGCGCCCCTGGCGCGAGGCCTGGCGGGCTCGCGACGCAAAGGTCTGGCTGCCGCTGGCCTGGTTCGGCCTGGTGATCGTGTTCTTCAGCCTCAGCGCCGGCAAACGCGACATGTACATCCTGCCGGCGCTGCCGGCGCTGGCGCTGGCGGCCGCGCCCTTCCTCGACGACATCTCGCGGCGGCGCGGTTTCCGCCTGCTCGTGCTGGCCTTCACCGCGCTGCTGTCGCTGGTGCTGGCGGCCGGCGGCCTGATGGCCCTGTTCGGCGACCCCTCGTTCGAGGCGAAGTTGGTGGCCGAGCGTGGCCTGGGCCAGGAAGCGCGCTGGCTGTGGTGGATGCTGGTCGGGGTCGGCGGCAGCGGCCTGCTGGCGGTGCTGGTTGCGGCGGCGGCGAAGCTGCGCGGCGCGCTGGCGGCCTGCGCCTGGCTGCTGGCGGCGCTGTGGTGCGGCTACGGCTTCGTGGTGCATCCGCTGCTGGACGACGAGAACTCCGCGCGCAAGGTGATGCAGGCCGCGCGCGACCTCGCCGGGCCCGGCACGACCATCGGCCTGGTGGACTGGAAGGAGCAGAACCTGCTGCAGGCCGTCGGCCCGGTGGCCGAGTTCGGCTTCCGCGCCGATCCGCTCGTGCAGCTGGCCCGCGCCCGCGCCTGGCTGGCGCAGGCGCCGGGCGAGCGCGTGCTGATGCTGCAGTCGAGCAAGGACCTGGCCTGCGTGGACACCGCGGCCGGTAGCCAGCGCGTCGGAACCGCCAACCGCCGCGTGTGGTGGCTGGTCGACGAGCGTGCGCTGGCCGGCTGCGAGGCCCCGACCGCCCCGTGAACGCCCCGCCGCTGGCCCGGCCGGCCGCGCTTGGCGCTAAACTGGCGGCGTTCGCAGGGACGGCCAACGTCGAGGGCGGCAAGGGCACATGAAGATCCTCATCCTGGGCGCAGGCCAGGTCGGCACCTCGGTGGCTTCGGCGCTCGCGTCGGAGAACAACGACATCACCGTCGTCGACACCGACCACCAGCGCCTGCGCGACCTCGCCGAAAAACTCGACATCCGCACCGTCGTCGGCCACGCCTCGCTGCCCAGCGTGCTGCTGCAGGCCGGCGCCGAGGACGCCGAGCTGCTGGTGGCCGTCACCTCCAGCGACGAGGTCAACCTCATCGCCTGCCAGGTGGCCCAGCACCAGTTCCGAACGCCCACCCGCGTGGCGCGCCTGCGCGAGGCGCAGTACCTGGACGTGGCCGCGCTGGCCGACCCCGAGCATTCGGCGGTGAACGCCGCCATCAGCCCCGAGCAGCTGGTGTGCAAGCACGTCGAGCGGCTCATCGAATATCCAGGCGCGCTGCAGGTGCTCGATTTCGCCGAGGGCCGCGTGCAGCTGGTGGCCGTGCGCGCGGTGCCGGGCGGCGCGCTGGTGGGGCACGAGATCCGCGAGCTGCGCGAGCACCTGCCCGCGGGCGTGGACGCGCGCGTGGCGGCCATCTTCCGCAAGGGCCGGCCCGTGCAGCCCGAAGGCCACACCGTCATCGAGGTCGACGACGAGGTGTTCTTCCTCGCCGAGCGCAAGGACATCCTGACGGTGATGGGCGAGCTGCGCCGCGTCGACGCGCGCCCCGCGCGCCGCCTGCTGATCGCCGGCGGCGGCAACATCGGCCGCAACCTGGCGCGCAGCCTCGAGAGCCGCTATTCGGTGAAGGTGCTCGAGCGCAGCCGCGAGCGCGCCCGCGGCATCGCCGAGGACCTGCTCAACTCGATCGTGCTGGTGGGCGACTGCGCCGACGAGGACCTGCTGCGCGAGGAGAACATCGACCAGACCGACGTCTACTGCGCAATGACCAACGACGACGAGGCCAACATCCTCTCGGCGATGCTGGCCAAGCGCATGGGCTGCCCGCGCGTGATCTCGCTGATCAACCGGCCCAGCTACGCCGAGCTGGTGGAGGGCGGCACCATCGACATCGCCGTCAGCCCGCAGCTGGTGACGCTGGGCGCGCTGCTGGCGCACATCCGCGAGGGCGCGCCGGCGCGGGTGTACTCGCTGCGCCGCGGCGCGGCCGAGGCCATCGAGGTGGTGGTGCGCGGCGACGCGCGCACCTCCAAGGTCATCGGCCGCGCGCTCGACGAACTCGAACTGCCTGCCGCCACCACCATCGGCGGCATCGTGCGCGGCGACAAGCTGCTGATCGCCCACCACGACGTGGTGATCGAGTCGGGCGACCACGTCATCCTGTTCGTGATGGACAAGCGCGAGATGGACAAGGTCAGCGCGCTGTTCCAGACCGGGGCGACCTGGCTGTGAGCCAACGCTTCCGCGCCATCCAGCGCATCCTGGGCGTCATCATCGTCCTGTCCTCGCTGACCAAGCTGCCGCCCGGTTTCCTGGCCCTGGCCTGGGGCGAGAAGGGCACGCCGGGGGTGTTCTTCGGCAGCTTCCTCGCCAGCGCGCTGGTGGGCTTCTTCCTGTGGCTGCCGGTGCGCAGCGTCAACTACGACCTGCGCCTGCGCGACGGCTTCCTCATCGTCACGCTCACCTGGGTCTTCGCCAGCCTGGTCTCGGCGCTGCCCTTCGTGCACGGCCCGCCGAACCTGAGCTACACCGACGCCATCTTCGAGGCCACCTCGGGCCTGACGACCACCGGCGCCACGGTCATCACCGGCCTCGACGCCCTGCCGCCGAGCGTGCTGTTCTACCGGCAGCTGCTGCAGTTCCTCGGCGGCATGGGCATCGTGATCCTGGCGGTGGCCATCCTGCCGATGCTCAAGATCGGCGGCACCCAGCTCTTCCGAGCCGAAAGCACCGGCCCGACCAAGGACACCAAGCTCACCCCGCGCATCGCCGAGACGGCCAAGGCGCTGTGGGCGGTGTACTTCGGCCTGACCATCCTGTGCGCGGGCTCGTTCTGGGTGGCCGGCATGGGCCTGTTCGACGCCATCGGCCACGCCATGTCCACGGTGTCCACCGGCGGCTTCTCGACCCACGACGCCGGCTTCGCGCACTGGGACAGCGGCCTGCTCGAGTGGATCGCCATCGTCTTCATGATGCTCGGCGGCATCAACTTCGGCCTGCACTTCGTCGCCTGGCGCCGCGCGTCGCTCTCCGTCTACGGCACCGACTCCGAGCTCAGGGCCTTCCTGCGCATCACCGTGGGCATCAGCCTGGTCGTGGGCCTTTCGCTCTGGGTCGCCGGGACCTACCAGGGCTTCGGCGAATCGCTGCGCACGGCCACCTTCCAAGTCGTCTCGATCATCACCACCACGGGCTTCGTGATGCCGGGCTTCGACCAGTGGCCCGGCGCGCTGCCCTTCATCGTCGTCACCGTCGGCGTCATCGGCGGCTGCTCGGGCTCCACCGTCGGCGGCCTGAAGGTGGCTCGCGTGGTGATGGTGGTGCGCCAGGGCTACCGCGAGATCAAGCAGCTGGTGCACCCCAAGGCCCAGTTCCTGGTGAAGATGGGCGGCCGGCGCGTGTCCGAATCGGTGGTGCTGTCGGTCAGCGGCTTCATCGCCATCTGGATGCTGTGCTTCATGGTGATGGTGATTGGGTTCAACGCCACCGGGCTCGACCTGGCCTCGGCCTACGGCGCGGCGGTGGCCATGCTGGCCAACTCCGGCCCCGGCCTGGGCAGCACCGCCTATACCTTCGCCGGCGCCGGCGACGCCGCGGTCTGGCTCGGCACCGTGGGCATGGTGCTCGGCCGCCTGGAGGTGTTCTCGGTGCTGGTGCTGCTTACGCCGCAGTTCTGGCGGGAGTAGGCCGCGCGTCCATCGCCGCGGCCAGCCGCGCGCGCAGCGCCTCGGCCTCGGCCATGGGCAGGTAGCGCACCCGCACCGGCGGGTCGAAGGGGCTGGCGCCCACCGTGTCCATCAGCAGCGTGGCCATGCCGTGCCGGCGGTCGAGCGGCGACTGGCTGAGCACCAGCGACTGGATGCGCCGCACCTCGACGAAACGCCAGCGTTTGTCGAGCCAGCCTTCGCGCACGGCGACCAGTCCGCCTTCCTCGCTGTAACCCGCGTGCCGCGCCCACACCACCGCGCGCAGCGCCAGCACCGGCAGCAGCGCCAGCGTGGCCAGGCCCACGGCGCCGTTGAGCCAGGTGAGCAGGCCGGCCAGCAGCAACGTGGCCAGTGCCGGAAGGCCGAACTGCCGGCGCCAGGCGCGCGGGTGCAGCCGGCGCCACTCGCGCATCGGCCAGTGGCCGCCGGGCAGCAGGTGCCGCACCAGTTCGTCGCAGGCTTCGGGCGTCGCCAGCGGCGCGAGGTCGCGCAGCGAGCGCTGGTCGTTGGCGGTCTGCATCGACGCACTGTCCACGCGCAGCGAGCGGCGCTTGAACCAGCGGTGCACCAGGCCCTCGTGCAGGCTCCAGGCCTGGATGCGCGAGCGCGGCATGTTCGCCCGCATCCGGGTGAGCAGGCCGCGCTGGGCGCTGAGCCGGCGGCCCTGCTCGGTGAGCGTGAAGCCGTGGAACTGCAGCAGGGCCAGCGCGATCGAGAGCAGGCGCAGGGCCAGCACCACCGCCAGCAGCACGCCGGTGATGCCGATCGCCCAACCCAGCCAGTCCAGCTGCTGCCCGCGGCCCCATTCCACCGCGCCCTTCACCGACGGGCCGATCCAGTCGTCGAGCACGTCGGCCTGGGCCAGGACACCGAAGGCCGCCGCGGCCAGGATCAGGCCGCGGTTGGACACCAGGCCCAGCCGCACCACTTCGGCGGTGTCCATCGCCAGCAGCACCCGCGACGCGGGCGGCGCGGCTTCGGTCTGCGCGGCGCCGGTGGCGTGCTCGTGCCCGCGCACCAGTTCCTCCAGCGCCTGCGCATCGGCCAGCGAAAGCACGCGCATCTCGGCCTCGGCCTGCATGCCGCCGGCCGATTCGAGCCGCACCTCGGCCACGTTGAACAGGCGGTGCAGCACGGTCTGGTGCAGGGCCACGTTGTGCACGCGCTGCCAGGGCACGTGGCGCAGGCTCTTCTGGAACACGCCGCTGCGGATGACGATGCCATCGGCCTCGATGCGGAAGCGGTAGAAGAAGTACTGCAGCACCGCCGCCACCACCAGCACGCCGGCGCCCGCCAGGCCCCACAGCTCCCAGGAGTTGCCGCGCCCGCCGAACAGCAGCACCAGCAGGGGCAGCGCAAAGCTCTTGAGCTGCTGGATGAGCACGAACAGCCAGCTCAGCGGGTGCAGGCGGCGCTCGCCGCCGCCCGGGGCGATCGGCTCAGAGGCTGTCGTCATGGCGGTCGGCCTCGGGCAGCAGGGCATCGCGCAGGGCCACGGCGTCGGCGTCGTGGAAGCCCGACTGGCGCAGCGCATGCATCCGGGTGCCGGCCGTGTGCACCACCAGGGTGGCCAGGCCGAAGCGGCGCTCGATCGGGCCGCGCTCGAGGTCGAGGTGCTGCACGCGGCTGCGCGGCACCAGCACCTCGCTGCGCCAGACCAGGCCGCGGCGCACGCGCAGCCCGTTGGCGTCGAGCCGCCAGTGGGTGCGGCGCCAGCGCGCGCGCGCCAGCCAGACCAGCAGCGCGACGGGCAGCAGCCAGATCCCCAGCGCCGCCGCGACCCGCAGCGGCAGCGACAGGTCGTCGGCGGCCACGAACACCACCACGGCCACCGCGGTGGCCGGCAGCAGCGCCGAAAGCGCCGTGGCGATCGACCAGACCGTGCGTGCGGCCGGGGGCAGCGGCTGCCAGTCCCCGGCGTCGGCCAGGGCGGGGTTGTCGGTGGCGTCGGCGGTCATCGCGGGTCCTTGGCGGGGGTCTTGTAGGGGTTGGGCTCGCCCGAGCCAGGTGGCCTGAGCGTGTAGCGCTTGTAGGTCCATTGGTACTGCCGGAGGTCACGCCGCGCCACCGCTTCGACCGCCGAATTCATGGCGGTGGTGGCGGCCAGCAGGTCGTCGGAGGCGATGGCGGCGGGCGCCGGTTCGAAGTGCAGCGTGTAACGGCCGTCCTCGCCGCGCTCGGCGAAGCCGACCAGCACGGCGGCGCCGGTACGCGCAGCCAGCTTGGGGATCAGGCTCAGCGTCAGCGCCGGCACGCCGAAGAAGGGCGCGAATTCGCCGCCGCCGAGCTTGGGCTGGTGGTCGGGGGTGATGCCCACCACCTCGCCGGCCTGCAGTGCCCGCCACAGCGGCCGCATGGCGGTGGCCTCGGCCGGCACCAGGCGCACGTTCTCGCCGCCGCGGGCCAGGCGCAGGAAGCCGTCGCCGGCGGCGCTCTCCGGCACGCGGTAGACGAGGCTGAAGGGGCCGCGCGCGGCCATGAATTCGACCAGCAGCTCCCAGCTGCCGTAGTGCGGGGCGGCGATGATCACGCCCTGGCCGGCGGCCTCGGCGGCCTCGAGCCGGTCCAGGCCCACGCAGCCGGCGACGCGCGAGAGGGCGTCGGCGCGTGGGCGGGTCCACAGGCGCAGGGTTTCGAAGCTGGCGCGGCCGGTTTCGCGCATCACCTCGCGCACCAGCGCCTCGCGCTCGCCGGCGGGCAGGGCAGGCAGGGCCAGTTCGAGGTTGCGCCGGGCCACCCGGGGTTCGCGGCCGTTGGCGCGCCAGGCCAGGCCACCCAGCCAGCGGCCCAGGCCATCCTGCAGGCCCCGCGGCAGGCGGCCGATGCACCAGGCGAGGGCATAGAGGCAGCGGCTGGCGAAGGGCACGGGGGGCATGGCCCGAGTTTAAGGGAATCGCCGCGGCGTCCGGCCGCGTTGACCGCCCGCGCCGGCCGCGGCGACCATGCGGCCATGATTGCCCTGATCCAGCGCGTCACCGAAGCCTCCGTCCGCGTCGAGGGCGAACTCGTCGGTGCCATCGGCCCCGGCCTGCTGGCCCTGGTGGCGGTGGAGCCGGGCGACGACGAGCCCCGCATCGCCCGCATGGCCGAGCGCCTGCTTGGCTACCGGGTGTTCGCCGACGAGGCCGGCCGGATGAACCGCTCCCTGGCCGACACCGGCGGCGGCCTGCTGCTGGTGAGCCAGTTCACCCTGGCGGCCGACACCCGCAGCGGCATGCGCCCCAGCTTCACCTCGGCCGCCAGCCCCGAGGACGGGCGCCGGGGCTTCGAGCGCCTGGTCGGGCTGTGCCGGGCCCGGCACCCGGTGGTTGAAACCGGCCGTTTCGGCGCCCACATGGTGATTGGGCTGGTCAATGACGGCCCGGTTACCTTCCGCCTGCAGAGCTAGGCAAAAACCTTCGGTTCATCAAACAGATAGCGGCCCGAAGGGCATTCCTGTATCCTGCGCGGTTCCATTTTCCCAGTCTCGGGACACGTTTTCATGGCCAACGAGCGTCCGGCGCAGTCCGAAATCAAGCAGCTGATCAGCAAGGGCCTCGAGCAGGGTTACCTGACCTACGCCGAGGTCAACGATCACCTGCCCGACGACATCGTCGATCCGGAGCAGATCGAAGACATCATCGGCATGATCAACGGCATGGGCATCGAGGTGCACGAAGTTGCGCCCGACGCCGAGACGCTGCTGCTTTCCGACTCGTCCTCCACCCGCGATTCCGACGACACCGCCGCCGAGGAAGCCGCCGCCGCGCTGAGCGCGCTCGACACCGAGGGTGGCCGCACCACCGACCCGGTGCGCATGTACATGCGCGAGATGGGCTCGGTCGAGCTGCTCACCCGCGAGGGCGAGATCGCCATCGCCAAGCGCATCGAGGAGGGCCTGAACCAGGTCCACGCCTCGCTGGCCAGCTTCCCGTGGTCGATCCAGCTGCTGCTCGAGGACTACGACCAGCACCTCGAGGGCAAGAAGCGCCTGAACGAGGTCGTCGTGGGCTTCCTCGACATGGAGGAGCCGGAGGAAGTGCTCCCGGTCGCCGCCGAGGACGCCGACGCAGAGATCGACGAGGAAGACGAAGCCGCCACCGGCGACGACGAGGAAACCGCCGCCGTCGACACCGGTCCGGACCCGGCCGAGGTCGGCCGCCGGATGGACACGCTCAAGGCGCTGTACACCAAGTTCCAGAAGGCCCACGCCAAGTACGGCGCGGCCGACAAGAAGACCATCAAGGCCCGCGAGGAAATGGCGGCCGAGTTCCTGCGCCTCAAGCTGCCGCTGGCGCTGATGGACGCCTTCGTGCGCAAGCTGCGCGAAGTGGTCAACGCCATCAAGGAGCACGAGCGCAAGGTGCTCGACATCTGCGTGCGCAACGCCAAGATGCCGCGCAAGGACTTCCTGCGCGCCTGGCCGGGCAACGAGATCAACCTCGCCTGGGCCGACGACGTCATCCGCCGCAAGCAGAAGTGGGCGTCGGGCATGCGCGAGTTCAAGGACGACATCGTCGCCGAGCAGCAGAAGCTGGTGGGCATCGAGGACTCGCTGTTCCTGTCGCTGCCGGACATCAAGGAAATCAACCGCGCGATGGCCTACGGCGAGGCCAAGGCCCGCAAGGCCAAGAAGGAAATGGTCGAGGCCAACCTGCGCCTGGTGATTTCCATCGCCAAGAAGTACACCAACCGCGGCCTGCAGTTCCTCGACCTGATCCAGGAAGGCAACATCGGCCTGATGAAGGCCGTCGACAAGTTCGAGTACCGCCGCGGCTACAAGTTCTCGACCTACGCCACCTGGTGGATCCGCCAGGCCATCACCCGCTCGATCGCCGACCAGGCGCGCACCATCCGCATCCCGGTGCACATGATCGAGACCATCAACAAGCTCAACCGCATTTCCCGCCAGATGCTGCAGGAAATGGGCCGCGAACCGACCCCGGAAGAGCTGGCCAAGAAGATGGAGATGCCCGAGGACAAGATCCGCAAGGTGCTCAAGATCGCCAAGGAGCCCATCTCGATGGAGACCCCGATCGGCGACGACGAGGACAGCCACCTGGGCGACTTCATCGAGGACACCAGCATCGAGTCCCCGATCGAGGCCACCACCAACCTGGGCCTGATGGAGACCGTGCGCGACGTGCTCGCCGGCCTGACGCCGCGCGAGGCCAAGGTGCTGCGCATGCGCTTCGGCATCGACATGAACACCGACCACACCCTCGAGGAAGTGGGCAAGCAGTTCGACGTCACCCGCGAGCGCATCCGCCAGATCGAGGCCAAGGCCCTGCGCAAGCTGCGCCACCCGACCCGCTCGGAGCAGCTGCGCTCCTTCCTCGACCTCGAGTGATTCACTCCTCTCCCTCTCCCGCCTGCGGGAGAGGGCCGGGGAGAGGGCAAACGGCCGCGCAAGCGGCCGTTTTGCTTTACGATTCCGAGTCGACGACGGGCCTATAGCTCAATGGTCAGAGCACGGGACTCATAATCCCTTGGTTCCAGGTTCGAGTCCTGGTGGGCCCAGATCAACCACCGCCGCAAAACGGAGCAAGCGTTTGCCGTCCTTCCTGAGCAAGCTCGCCACCACCCTCGGCCTGCCGCGTTCCAAGCGCCTGTTCGACGGCGACGACGCGATGTTCAAGCGCACGGTTCGCAAGGACCTCGTGTATGCCGAGTATGGCTGCGGCGCCTCCACCATCTGGGTCGCGCGCCACGTCGGCTGCCGCATCCTCAGCGTCGATACCGCCAAGGCCTGGGTCGAAACGGTGAAGAAGGAATGCGCCGGCGTCGACGGCCTGTCGATCCACCACTGCGACCTGGGTCCCGTGGGCAAGTGGGGCCGCCCGGTCAGCTACGAGAAGGCCGCGGCCTTCCCCGAGTACACCGACTGGATCTGGAACCAGGACGTGCAGCCCGACGTGGTTCTGGTGGACGGGCGCTTCCGCGTCTGCTGCTTCCTCACCAGCCTGCTGCGGGCGCGCGAGGGCACCCGCATCCTGTTCGACGACTACACCGACCGCCCGCACTACCAGGTGGTCGAGCAGTACCTGCCGCGCAGCGAAACCGACGGCCGCCAGGCCCTGTTCGTGGTGCCGGCGCGCGATCGGCTCGACGTCGAGGGCGTCCGCCAGGCCATCGAGCGCTTCCGCTTCGTGATGGACTAGCCGCTTCGGCGGCGAACGACGCGCTACCGACGCATTCCCGTCATGCACGGGCCCTAGCCTTGCCGGTCTTCTTCCAGGGAGATCGGACATGCGGCATCGGGGATGGCTCGTGCTGGGCGCGCTGGCGCTGGGTTTGGCGGGATGCGGCGAGGCGCCGACCGGGGCGCCCGCCGGCGCCACGCCTGCCGCCGCCGCCGGCACGGCCTTGCCGGCCGCCACCGACGAAGCCGGCCTGCGCGCCGCCGCCTCGCGCGCGCTCGCCGAGCAGCGCCTGTACGCGCCCGCGGGCGACAACGCCATCGAGCACTACCTGGCCGTGCGCGCCCTGGCGCCCGCCGACGCCGACGTGGAGACCGCGCTGCTGGAACTGCTGCCGTATGCCGTGATCGGCAGCGAGCAGGCCATCGCCCGCGGCGACTTCGACGAAGCGCAGCGCCTGCTGGCCCTGGTGCAGCGCACCGACGGGGCGCTGCCGGCGCTCGCGCGCCTGCGCGACCAGCTGGCGGCCGCGCAGGCGGACGCGGCGCTGGCCGCGGAGCGTGCCGCCCGCGAAGCCGAGGATGCCGCGCGCCGTGAGCAGGCCGCACGGCTCGCGGCCGCGAATGCCGCCCCTGCGCCCGTGGCCTCCCAGGCACCGTCGTCCACGCCGGGCGCAAGCAGCGCTGCGGCCGCTTCGGTTCCGCCACCGGCAACCGAGGCAACGGCGCCTTCGCCCGCAGCGACGGCGGCGGCCACGGCGGCACCGCCTGCGGCCCCGCGCCCCGCCGCGACGCCGCTGCCGCAACTGCTCAGCGCCCCGCAGCCGCGCTATCCGCCGCAGGCCCTGCGCCGCAAGCTCGAGGGCGAGGTGGTGCTGGAGCTGCGCATCGAGGCCGACGGCCGCGTCGGCTCGGCCCGCGTGCTCTCGGCCAACCCGCCCGGCCTGTTCGACGACGCAGCCGTGGCCGCCGCCAGCCGCTGGCGCTTCGAAGCCGGCGCGGCCGCCGTCACCACCCGCCAGGTCGTGCGCTTCCGACTGCCGAAGGAGGGCTGACGCAGGCGGTTGACACGCAAATGCGAATCATTATCATCAAAGCCGAGACCCCACCCAGGACCCGGCCATGCACGACGCCCGCTTCCAACCCGCCCCGACGCCGGCGCGCCCGGCGCCCGCCACCGACTTCGACAGCCGCGAACTGATGCGCGGCACGCGCGAAGTGCTCATCCGCCACGGCGACCAGGTCTATCGCCTGCGCCACACCCGCAACGACAAGCTCATCCTGGTCAAGTAAGCCTGCGCGTCGCGCAAGCTGGCTAGAATGCCGGCTGGACCAGCGGCAGGGGCGCACGTGATCCACATCGAAGGTTTGTCTTTCGGATACCGGAAGACGCGGCTTTACGACGGCTTCCACCTGCGGCTCGACCAGCCCGGCGTCTACGGCCTGTTCGGACGCAACGGCAGCGGGAAGTCGACCCTGCTCAAGCTGCTGGCGGGCCTGCTGTTCCCGCAGGCCGGCCGGGTGAACGTGCAGGGCCACGAACCGCGCCATCGCGACCCGCGCCTGCTGGCGCAGGTGATGCTGGTGCCCGAGGAGTTCCATCTCCCCGATCTCAGCCCCGAGGCGCTGCGCCGCACCCATGCGGCTTTCTATCCGCGCTTCTCGCCCGAGGCCTTCGGCGATTATCTCGATGTGTTCGAGCTCGAGCGCGACCGCCGTTTCGGCGAGATGAGCCTGGGCCAGAAGAAGAAGGCCGTGATGGCCTTCGACCTGGCCAGCTTCACCCCGGTGCTGCTGCTCGACGAACCCACCAACGGCCTGGACATCGTCGGCCGCGACCAGTTCAAGGCCATCATCGCCCGCCCCGAGCACCGCGAACGCGTGGTGGTCATCAGCACCCACCAGGCGCACGACCTCGAGCGCATCCTGGGCCATGTGCTGTTCGTCGACGCCGCGCAGCTGGCGCTCTCGGCGCCGATGCCGGCGCTGGCGCGCGCGCTGAGCATGGGCGTGGCCGACGACGACGCGGCCCTGGCCGGCGTCGAAGGCCTCATCTACCACGAGCAGATGGGCACGCAGCGGCCCTACGTCGCGCGCAACCGCGGCGACGGCCCCGGCAGCGTGCATCTCGAGCTGCTTTACAAGGCGCTGAGCCTCAACAAGGCCGGCGTGCTCGACGCCATGCGCCATGCGGAGGTGGCCCATGTTTGAGCCAGCGCGTTTCCTCCGCCTCGCGCGCGCCCAGTGGGCCGAGCAGTGGCGCAGCTGGGCCTGGTTCCTGGGCGTCGGCATCATCGTGCACTTCGTGGTGCTGGCGCTGCTGCTCTTCAGCGGCGACAACGGCCATCGCAGCTTCCACGCCGCCGCGCAGATCGGAATCTTCTATGCCGGGCTGTTCATCACCGGCACGGTCTTCGCAGGGCGCTACTTCAACGGCATGGCCCGGCGCGAGTCGGCCGGCCTGCTGCTGATGCGGCCGGCTTCGACCTTCGAGAAGTGGCTGCTGGCGTTGCTGGTGGTCGTGGTGGCTTACCCGCTGGCCTACGCCCTGGCCTTCCAGGTGTGCAACCTGCCGGCGGCGCTCTACGCCGGCGGCAAGGTGGCTGCCGACATTGCCGCCGGCGCCGAGGATACCCGTCCCTACATGGCCGACTGGGGGCGCTACGAACCGGTGTTTCCCTGGCAGGTATTCGAAAGCCGAGGGGCCTTCCTGAACGTGGTGCTCTGGTTGGGAACCCTCCAGGGCTTCGCCCTGCTGGGCAGCGTTTACTTCCGCACGATGCCCTTCCTCAAGACAATCGTGGCCGGCTTCGTGCTGATGCTCCTGCTCATCTTCGCCTCGGTCTTCGGCGGGGACCCTGACGTGTTCCTGTCCTGGTGGACCCCCGGCACGCGCGAGAGGGCGACCGAAGGCCTGGTCCCGATACTGATCCCCCTGGCCTGGTTCGCGGTGCCCGCGCTGACCTGGCTCGCCTCGCTGTTCGCCCTGCGCGAGAGGCAGGTCGCATGATGCCGCGCACCCTGGCCTGCTTCGGTCTTGCCTTGGTCGTGCTGGTGGCGGCGCTGGTGCTGCCGTCGCGGCCGCCGGCGCCCCTTGACCAGCGCCTGCTGCTCGACCTCGATGGCGTCCGCGAGGTCGAGGTGCGGGGCGACGGCGGCGTCGCCATCGCGATGGGCGGGAAGCTCACGCCGGCCATCGAGTGGTCGCCGGACACCGGCGAGGTGCGGCAGGCGCGCGAAGGCGACCGGCTCGTGCTGGAGCTGCCGGCGCAGGCCAGTCCGTACATAAGGCTGCAGCTTCCCGCCAGCGTGCAGTCGCTGGTGGTGCCGGGTGCCCGCATCGATGCGGGCGAGGGCGTTGCGCAGCTCGATATCCGCACCACGGGCGACCTGGTCTGGAATGGCGATGCCGTTCGCCTGGCCATCCACGACGCGCGCCCCCGTGGCGAGGACGGCGAGGGCGCTCACCCGCCGGCGGCGCCCCCAGCGGCGGCCGCTGCCGCCACCCTGCCTGACGACTGCCTGGGCGCCTGCGGGCAAATTGTGGGCATCGAATCCGGCCGGATCGGGGAGCTTGTGGTGCACCTGCGGGCCAACGGCCTGCGCATCAACCAGCCCAGCCAGGTCGGGGAGGCGAGGCTGCACCTGGGGCCCGACGCCTGGGTTTCCCTCGGGCCGCTGCGCGACCTGGCCAACCTGCACATCCAGCACGACGAGGTGGTCGCGGCCGACGCGCCCACCACGGAGCCTGAAGAATGAACCTGCTCGACTGCGTTGAAAGAACCACCGGCGCCGCGCCGGTCTGGTCCATCCTCTGGCTGCACGGCCTGGGTGCCGACGGCCACGACTTCGAGCCGATCGTGCCCGAACTGCTTCGGCCGGGCTGGCCGGCGCTGCGCTTCGTGTTCCCGCATGCGCCGGTGCGCCCGGTGACGCTCAACAACGGCCTGCCGATGCGGGCCTGGTACGACCTCAAGAACCTCGACCTCGACCAGCGCGCCGACGAAACCGGCGTGCGCCAGTCCATCGCCCAGGTCGAGGCGCTGATCGCCCGCGAGAACGAACGCGGCGTGCCCAGCGAACGCATCGTGCTGGCGGGTTTCTCCCAGGGGGGCGCCATCGCCCTGGCCGCGGGCGTGCGCCGCGAGGCGCCGCTGGCGGCCATCGTCGGCCTGTCAACTTACCTGCCCATGGGCAGCACCACCGCCGCCGAGGCCACGCCCCAGGCCTTGCGCACGCCGGTCTTCATGGCCCACGGCAGCCACGACCCGGTGGTGCCCGAAGGCTTCGGCGCCCGCAGCCGCGACCAGCTGCGCGCCCTGGGCGTGGCCGTGGACTGGCACAGCTACCCGATGCCGCACAGCGTCTGCGCCGAGGAAGTGCGCGACCTGGCCGGCTGGCTGGGCCAGCGTTTCCAGGCCGGCTGAGCCGGCCGCCCGCGCTGGGGCATACTTCGCCCATGAAGCTGCTGATCGCCGACGACGAGCCGCTGGCCAGGCAACGCCTGGCCGCGCTGGTGTCCGAGCTCGGCGGGCACGTGGTGGCGGGCGAGGCGGGCAACGGCCGCGAGGCGGTCGAGCGCGCCGAGGCCCTGGGCGTGGACGTGGTGCTGCTCGACATCTCGATGCCGGTGATGGATGGCCTCGAGGCCGCGCACCACCTGGCCTCGCTGCGTGCGCCGCCGGCCGTCGTGTTCTGCACGGCCTACGACCAGCACGCGCTGGCCGCGTTCGAGGCCGCCGCGGTCGACTATCTGGTCAAGCCAGTGCGCAAGGAGCGCCTGGCCGACGCGCTCGAGCGCGCCCGTCGCCACCGCAGCGCCCAGCAGCTGCCGGTGCTGCCCGGCGCCGGCGAACGCCGCCGCAGCCACCTCAGCGCGCGCCTGCGCGGCAGCCTGCGGCTGATCCCGGTCGAGGACATCCGCTACCTGCAGGCGGAAGAGAAGTACGTGGTCGTGCACCATTCGCGCGGCGAAGACCTGATCGAGGAATCGCTCAAGTCGCTCGAGCTCGAGTTCGCCGACCGCTTCATCCGCATCCACCGCAACTGCCTGGTCGCCGCCGACGAATTCGCCGAGCTGCGACGCGGCGCCGACGGCCAGGTAAGGGCCATCCTTCGCAACGATTCCGCCGCGCTCGAAGTCAGCCGCCGCTGCCTGCCCGCGCTGCGCGAACGCCTGAAACACCTCTAGGGGGACCCATGGAACGCATCCGGCTGGCCACGCGCGAGAGCGCGCTCGCGCTCTGGCAGACCGAACACGTGGCGGCGCTGCTGCGCGCGGCGCATCCGGGGCTCGAGGTCGAGCTGGTGCCCATGACCACCCGCGGCGACCAGGTGCTGGACCAGCCGCTGGCCGAGATCGGCGGCAAGGGCCTGTTCCTCAAGGAACTCGAGGTGGCGATGCTCGAAGGCCGCGCCGACGCCGCGGTGCACTCGCTCAAGGACGTGCCGATGGAGCTCGAGGGCCCGTTCGAGCTGGCCGCGGTGCTCGAGCGCGCCGACCCCTTCGATGCCTTCGTCTCCAACGAGTTCGAGGCGCTCGAGGAGCTGCCCTTCGGCGCCCGCGTCGGCACCTCCTCGCTCCGCCGGCAGGCGCTTCTGCGCGCGCACCGGCCCGACCTGAAGCTGCTCGATTTGCGCGGCAACGTGAACACCCGCCTGGCCAAGCTCGACGCCGGCGACTACGACGCCATCGTGCTGGCCTGCGCCGGCCTCGAGCGCCTCGGGTTGGGCGCGCGCATCCGCGAGCGCCTGCAGGCGCCGCGCTTCATCCCGGCGGCGGCGCAGGGCGCGGTGGCGGTGGAGATCCGCGCCGGCGACGAGGCCACGCGCGCGCTGCTGGCGCCGCTCGACCACGAGGCCACGCGCCTGTGCACCCGCGCCGAGCGCGCCATGACGCGCCTGCTCGGCGGCAGCTGCCGCGTGCCGATCGCGGCCTTCGCCACGATCAACAAGGAGCGGCTTTCGCTCGAGGGCCTGGTGGGCGACGCCAGTTCCGGCAAGACCGTGCGCGGCTATGCCAGCGGCCCGCTGTCGGAGCCGGAAAAGCTGGGCGAGCAGGTCGCCGACATGCTCGTCGCCCGCGGCGCCGACGCGCTGCTGCCCTAGCTCTTGTAGGAGCGCCTTCAGGCGCGAATGTTTGTTTTTGCCTTTGCCTTCGGCAAAGAAGGGATTCGCGCCTGAAGGCGCTCCTACAGGGCGGGGTGCGGCTCAGTAGTAGGTCATGACGAGGTGCCTGGCCTCGGCGAAGAACAGCCACCGCTCCACCAGCGCCCCCAGCAGCGAGGCCAGCACCGCCAGCGCCAGCACGGGCGTGGCGAAGTCCTCGAAGCGCCAGGCCAGCCAGCAGCACGCCACCGGCACCAGCGCGAACAGCAGCACGGCGATCGCGCGCAGCTTGCGCGAGTGCTTGCGCGCCAAGACGAAGCCCATCTCGGTGGTGAGGTAATTGGCTTCGGTGTGCGGCCGCTCGAACACGCTCGCCCCGCGCCCGGCCGGCAGGCCGAGGGCCGAGGCGCGCGTCACCGGCGACGGCCGGCGGTCGATCGACCACCAGTAACCGAGCTTGAGCAGCGCCAGCCCCACCGCCAGCACCGACGCCACCGCCAGCAGTTGCGACACCGCCACGCCGCCCGCCAGGCGCTGGCCCAGCAGCATCAGCAGCAGCCCGCACAGCAGCGCGAAGCCCAGGTACACCGGCGGCACCAGCGCATGGCGCCAGGCCGGCACGGGCTTGAGCGAGGCGTAGATCATCGCCGTCGAGAACACCGTCGCCAGCGCCAGCAGCGCCGCCGCGCGGATGGCCCAGCGCGCCTCGTCGGGCAGGCCGGCGCCGGTGGCCTCGCCGCGCAGCGGCGCCGAAAGCCACCAGCACAGCAGCACCACCGGCACGTACACCGCCACCGCCAGCACGCCCTCGCGCGAGAGCCACGAGGTGCGCCACTGGCTGAAGGCGCGCCAGGCGCGCTGCGGCTGGCCGAGATGGCCGAGCGAGCTGAGCAGGCCGGCGGTGAAGAGCAGCGTCGCCGCGCCGATCAGGCCCAGGAACATCAGCGGCGTGCTGCCCATCAGGGCGCCCGGGCGCTCGAAGGCCAGCAGCAGCATGGTCCAGGCCAGCAGCCCGTAGCCGGCGCCGGAAAGGGTGGTGAAGAGCAGGACGGAAAAGGCCGGATGCATGTCAGCGGCTCAGGGCGCGGTCGAGCCAGCGCAGCAGGGGATTGAGTTGCGAGGTGTCCAGTTTCTCGGCGGCGGGCGCGGCGGCTTCATCGGCCGGACCCGCGCGGCGCGGCCGCTGCGGCAGGTAGCGGTTCACCGGCGCGTAGCCCAGCTCGGGCATCAGCGGCACGCCGCCGCGTTCGGCCACCAGCTTCGACACCTCCGAGTCCGGATCGCCGAGGTCGCCGAAGTGCCGCGCCTTGGTCGGGCAGGCCTGCACGCAGGCCGGCTGGCGCTGCGCCTCGGGGATGGTTTCGTTGTAGATGCGGTCCACGCACAGCGTGCATTTTTTCATCACGCCCTCGACCGCGCTGTATTCGCGCGCGCCGTAGGGGCAGGCCCAGCTGCAGAGCTTGCAGCCGATGCACTTGTCCTCGTCCACCAGCACGATGCCGTCCTCCGCGCGCTTGTAGCTCGCGCCCGTGGGGCAGACGGTGACGCAGGCCGGTGTTTCGCAGTGCAGGCAGCTGCGCGGGAAGTGCAGGGTGGTGGCGGGCTGGTCGCCGGCGGCCTCGACCTCATAGCTGTGCACGCGGTTGAACCACACGCCGCTGGGGTCCTTGCCATAGGGCCGCTCGTCGGTGAGCGGCCCGGCGATGCCGCCGGCATTCCACTCCTTGCAGCTCACCGCGCAGGCATGGCAGCCCACGCAGGTGTCGAGGTCGATGACCAGGCCGAGTTTCTTCTTCGAGGGGGCGGGAAGGGCGGTCATGTCAGAAGGGGAAGAACTTCGGGATCAGGTACACGGCGAGGCCCCAGAACAGCAGGTTGAGCGGCATGCCGATCTTCATGAAGTCGGTGAAGCGGTAGTTGCCGGCGTTGTAGACCATGGTGTTGGTCTGGTAGCCCACGGGCGTGGCGAAGCTGGTGGAGGCGGCGAACAGCACCGCCACCAGGAAGGGCGTGGGGCTGACCCCCAGCGACACCGCCGTTGAGAAAGCGATCGGCGTGATCAGCAGCGCGGCCGCATTGTTGCTCATCAGTTCGGTCAGCATCGAGGTGATCAGGTACACGACGGCCAGGACCGCCAGCGGGCCCAGCCCGCCGACCCAGTGCACCGAGAAATCGGCGATGCCCTGCGCCAGCCCGGATTTCTGCATGGCGATGCCCAGCGGCAGCACGCCGGCCAGCAGCACGATCACCCGCCAGTCCACGGCCTGGTAGGCCTGGTCGTTGCCGATGCAGCGCGTGGCCACCAGGGCGATGCCGCCGAGGATGGACGAGGCGACGATCGGTAGCCAACCCAGGGCCGCCACGCCCACGGCGGCCACCATGATGCCCACCGCCAGCAGCGCCTTGCTGCGCGGCGGATTGGCGTCGCCGCGTTCGTTGAGCACCACCAGGTTCTGGTTGGCGCGGAAGGTGTCGACCTCCGGGCGCGGGCACAGCAGCAGGAGCACGTCGCCGACGTTGAGGCTGACGTCGCGGATCTTCTCGCGCAGCACCTCGCCGCGGCGGTGCAGGGCCAGCACGGTGGCGTTGTAGTTCCACTGGAAGTCCAGCTCGCGCAGGCTGCGCCCGACCAGGCGCGCGCCGGGCGCGACCATCACCTCGAGCAGCACCTGCGCAGCGTCGCCGTCCTCGCCGGTGAACTGGCTGTCCTGGAGCTTGAATTCCGGCTCGAGCTCGAGCTTGGCCTCGTCCTTGAGCGCCCTGAGCTTCTCCCAGTCGCCGCGCACCAGCAGCACGTCGCCCTCGCGCAGCTTCTCGGCGCGCGGCGCCCAGTGCTTCTCGGTGCCGCGCAGCAGCTCGAGCACGTACACCGAGTGGCGCTCGGCCAGCTGCGAGGCGGCCACCGAATGGCCGATCAGCGGCGAGTCGGCCATCACCCGCAGCTCGGTGATGTACTTGCCCAGCTCGTAGGTTTCGGTCAGCTGCGACGGCGGGTGGTGCGGCAGCAGCCAGCGCCGGAAGACCATCAGGTAGACGAAGCCCACGCCCATGGTGATCAGGCCCACCGGCGCGAAGTCGAACAGGCCGAAGCCCGGGTGTCCCAGGTCCTTGGCCATCGAATTGACCAGCAGGTTGGTCGAGGTGCCGATCAGCGTGCACACGCCGCCCATTTGCGCCGCGTACGACAGCGGGATCAGCACCTGCGAGGGCGAGCTGCGGTTGGCCGCCGTGGCCGCCAGCACCAGCGGCAGGAACACCGCCACCGCGGCGGTGTTGTTGACGAAGGCCGAGATCGGCCCGACCACCGCCATGATCAGCAGCATGAACAGCCAGGGCCGGCGCACGCGCCCGAACAGGCGGCCGATGGAAAGCAGCGCGCCGGTGTGCGCCAGGCCGGCGCTGAGCACGAACATCGCCGCCACGGTGATCGTGGCCTCGCTCGAAAAGCCCGACAGGGCCTCGGCCGGGTTCACCAGCCCGAGCACCAGCAGGCTGGCCAGCACCAGCATGGCCACCACGTCCACCGGCAGCTTCTCGGTGACGAACAGCGCGACCGCGCCCACGAGCACCAGCAGGGTGAGCAGGGCGTCCATGTCCATCATCCGCGCCTCCGGAAGTCCGCGCCGTAGCGCAGTGGCGTGGCGTCGGCATGGTCGCCCAGCGGCGCGAAGCGCGGCGCCACCTCGTCCACGGTGCCGGCCTTGTGGATGGCCACGCGCAGGTCGAACCAGGCGGCCTGGCCCGTCACCGGGTCGGCGTTGGCGTAGCCGCCGTCGGGCAGCTGGTCGGAGATCAGGTGGTTGAGCAGGAAACCCTTGGTCGCCTCGGGCGCGTCGGCCGACAGGCGCCAGGCGCCGCGGCGCTTGCCGATGGCGTTCCAGGTCCACACGGTGTCGGGCTGCACGTTGCCGGCCAGCCGGCACTGCACGGTGATGCGGCCGTGGTGCGAATCCACGTGCACCCAGTCGTCGTCGGCCAGGCCGTGGCGCGCGGCGGTGTCGGGGTGCAGGTAGAGGTAGTTGCGCGCGGTGATCTGCCGCAGCCAGGCGTTCTGCGAACCCCAGGCGTGGTACATGAAGGGCGGGCGCTGGGTGACGGCGCTCAGCGGATACTGCTTCAGGTCGAGCTGGCTGCCCTCGAAGGGCTCGTACCAGGTCGGCAGCGGGTCGAAGTAGGTGGCCACGCGCCGGCGTTCGGCCTGCGGCGGCTGCACGGGCCCGTGGCCCCGTGCAGCGAGGCGGAATTTCTGCAGCGTCTCCGAATACAGCTGCAGGACCACCGGCTCGGCCTTCGCGATGAAGCCCATCGACTGCGACCACTGCAGGTAGTCGCGGTTGGCCATCTTGAAGTAGCGGCCTTCGGCGGGCACCTCGGCGCTCCAGAAGCCGCCGTTCTCGCGGTAGCGGTCGAGCTGCCGCGGGTTGGGCGGGCCCTTGCCGTGCTGGCTGCCGTCGCCGCGCCAGCCGGCCAGCAGGCCGACGCCGGGCGCGCGTTCGTGGTGGACGATGTAGTCGGCGTAATCGCGGTAACGCGGGCTGCCGTCGTCCTTCAGCAGCGCCGGCAGGCCGAGGCGCGCGCCCAGGTCGAGCAGCACGTCCTGGAAGCCGCGCACGTCGCGGCCCTCGCGCTGGCTGGCGCTGTCGAGCACGGGGTGGCGGATGGCGTCGGCGGCGCGGTCGGCGTCGGAGATCGGGCGGTCGAGCAGCGAGATCGCGTCGAAGCGCTCGAGGTAGGTGGTGTCGGGCAGCACCAGGTCGGCGTAGGCCACCATCTCGCTGGCGTAGGCGTCCGAATAGATGATCTTCGGGATGCGGTACTGGCCCGATTCGTCCTTGTCGGTCAGCCAGCGCATGGTCTCGGCGGTGTTCATCGCCGAGTTCCAGCTCATATTGGCCATGAACAGGAACAGCACGTCCACCGGTTTCGGGTCGGCCGCCCAGGCATTTCGGATGACCGTGTGCAGCATGCCGTGTACGGCCAGCGGGTAGCGCCAGGAATAGGCGTGGTCGAGGCGCCGCGGCTGGCCTTCGGCGTCCACCAGCAGGTCTTCGGGGCCGTGGATGAAGCCCAGCGGCGCGGCGTCGAGCGCGCCGTTGGCCTGGCGCGTCCTGCCCGGCCGGTTGGCCGGCGGCACCGGCCGCGGGAAGGGCGGCTGGTAGCGGAAGCTGCCCGGCGTGTCGACCGCGCCCAGCAGCAACTGCAGCAGGTGCAGGGCGCGGCAGGTGTGGAAGCCGTTGGAATGCGCGCTGATGCCGCGCATGGCGTGGAAGGCCACGCCGCGCCCGACCATGCGCTCGTGGCGCACGCCGTGCACGTCGGTCCAGGGCTGCTCGAGCACCACCGGCTCGTCGAAGGCCGCGGCGGCGATTTCCCGCGCCAGCCGGCGGATGGTGGCGGCGGGCACGCCGCAGCGTTCGGCCACGGCTTCGGGCGCGTACTGCGGATCGAGGTAACGCTGCGCGACGAGGTGGAAGACCGGGCGCGCGCGGCGGCCGTCGGGCAGGGTGTATTCGCCGATGATGGCGGGATGGATGCCTGTCGCATCCGCCGCCGCCGCCCTCCCCGTAGGAGCGCCATCAGGGGGCCGGTTCCAGCACAACGGCCGGCCGTCGGCGTCCCGCGCAAACAGCCCGTCATCGGCGCCGCCCGGGTTGTCGACCACCAGCCAGTGCGCGTTGGTGTAGCGCACCAGGTAATCGAGGTCGATGCGGTCGGCCTTGAGCAGCTCGTGGATGAGCGCGAACACCATCAGCCCGTCGGTGCCCGGCCGGATGCCCACCCACTCGTCGGCGATGGCACCGTAGCCGCTGCGCACCGGGTTCACCGCCACCACCTTGGCGCCGCGCTGCTTGAGCTGGCCCAGGCCGAGCTTGATCGGGTTGGAGTCGTGGTCTTCGGCCACGCCCCAGAGCATCAGGTACCTGGTGTGCTCCCAGTCCGGCTCGCCGAACTCCCAGAAGCTGCCGCCCAGGGTGTACAGGCCGCCGGCGGCCATGTTCACCGAGCAAAAGCCGCCGTGGGCGGCGTAGTTGATGGTGCCGTACTGCTGCGCCCACCAGCCGGTGAGGGCCTGGCTCTGGTCGCGGCCGGTGAAGAAGGCCAGGCGGTCGGGGTCGCGCTCGCGGGCCTCGCGCAGCCAGCCGGCGGCCAGGTCCAGGGCCTCGTCCCAGGAGATTTCCTCGAAGCGGTTCTCGCCGCGCTCGCCCACGCGCTTCATCGGCTTGTCCAGCCGCGCCGGCGAGTAGTGCTGCATGATGCCGGCCGAGCCCTTGGCGCACAGCACGCCGCGGTTGACCGGGTGCGCCGGGTTGCCCTCGATGTAGCGCACCTTGCCTTCGCGCAGGTGCACGTTGATGCCGCAGCGGCAGGCGCACATGTAGCAGGTCGTCTGCCGGACCTGGTCGCCCACGGGCTGCTGCAGATTCAGGTCGGGCTCGCGCATGGCGGTCATTGTGCCAGTGGCGGGGCAGGGGCAGGAACTGCCATCCTAGGTGCCTGCCCGCGTCACCCCCGGAACGACCATGGACCGCTACGAGCGCATCCTCGCCCTGCACCGCAGCCTCAAGACCGCCCGCTACCCGGTGCCGATCCGCAGCCTGATGGAAGAGCTGGGCTGCTCGCGCGCCACGCTCTACCGCGACATCGCCTTCCTGCGCGACGCGCTGGGCGCGCCGATCGAGAGCGAGGGCGAGGGCAGCATCCGCTACGAAACCCGCGAGGCCGAGCGCTTCGAGCTGCCGGGCCTGTGGCTCAATTCCGACGAACTGCACGCGCTGCTCGCCGCGCACCAGCTGCTCGACCGCACCGGCCAGGGCGTGCTCTCGAGCGCGCTGGCGCCGCTCAAGGGCCGCATCGAATCGCTGCTGGCGCAGCAGGCCGGCGGCAAGCGCTGGCCGGTGGAGCGCGTGCGCGTGATCGCCAGCGGCGTGCGCCGCCGCGACGAGCTGGCCTTCCGCCTGGTGGCCAGCGCCGTGCTCGAGCGCCGCCAGCTGGAGTTCGACTACCTGGCGCGCTCGACCAACGAGCGCACCCACCGCAAGGTCTCGCCGCAGCGGCTGACGCACTACAAGGACAACTGGTACCTCGACGCCTGGGACCACGACCGCGAGGCGCTGCGCAGCTTCTCCGTCGACCGCATCCAGCACGCGCGCCTGCTCGACGGCGCCGCGCGCGACCTGCCCGACGAAGAGCTCAACCAGCACCTGGCCGCCAGCTACGGCATCTTCTCCGGCGCGCCCAAGGGCATCGCCACCCTGGTGTTCTCGGCCAAGGCCGCGCGCTGGGTGGCCGACGAGCACTGGCACAGCAAGCAGGAGGGCCGCTTCCTGCCCGACGGCCGCTACGAGCTGAAGCTGCCCTACAGCAACGCCAAGGAGCTGCTGATGGACGTGCTGCGCTACGGCGCCGACGCCGAGGTGCTCAAGCCGCCGGCGCTGCGCGCCCAGGCCCGCACGATGCTGCAGCTGGCGCTGTCGGCGTATGAACGCTGAGGCCAGGCGGTCGGGGTCTTCCAGCGGCAGGCGCGTGGCGCTGGTGCTCGGCGCCGGCGGCGCGCGCGGCATCGCCCACGTGGGCGTGATCGAGGCCATCGAGGCGCGCGGCTACGAGATCGCCGGCATCGCCGGGGCGTCCATGGGTTCGCTGGTCGGCGGCATCTACGCGGCCGGCCGCCTCAAGGAGTACACCGAGTGGGCCTGCGCGCTCGAGCGCGGCGACGTGCTGCGCCTGCTCGACTTCGTCTACGGCTACCCGGGCCTGATCCGCGGCGAGCGGGTGATCGCGGCCCTGCGCGAGCTGGTGGGCGACCACCTGATCGAAGACCTCCCGATCCCCTACACCGCGGTTGCCACCGACCTGGCCAGCCAGCGCGAGGTGTGGCTCACCCGCGGCAAGCTCTTCGACGCCATCCGCGCCTCGATCGCCATCCCGATGGTGTTCACCCCGGCCCAGTTCGAGGGCCGCGAGCTGGTGGACGGCGGCCTGCTGGCGCCGGTGCCGATCGCTGCCACGCGGCAGATGCGCGTGGACCGCGTTATCGCCGTGGACGTCAATGGCCCGGTGCCCTGGGCCAACCCGGGCCTGGAGCCGCGCGCCGAGGAGGCCGAGGCCGGCCACGGCGAGGACGAGAACGGCGAGGGGCCGGACGACGACGCCCCCGAGGGCCTGCGCGAGCGCATGGCCTCGATCTGGGACTCGATCACCGCCTCGGTGGCCTCGGCCCGCGCCGGCAAGAACAAGAGCCGCGGCGTGATGGACCTGATGTCGCGCTCGCTCGACACCATGCAGGCGCACATGGCCCGCGTGCAGCTGGCCCAGGACCCGCCCGACCTGCTGATCCAGCTATCGCGCGAGACCGCCACCTTCTACGAGTTCTGGCGCGCCCGCGAGCTGGTCGACAAGGGCCGCGCCGCCGCCGAAAAAGCCCTCGACGCCGCCGGCCTGTGAACCAGGTTGGATAAAATCAACCTGGTTCGTTTGGTTCATTGAAAGCCGGGTTGGCCGGCTTGTTCGGCCAGCTGGGGCACCTTCGAGATCGTCTCCGGGTCGTAGCCCCAGTCGGCGAAGCGGGCGCGCAGGCGCTGGTAGAGCGCTTCGTCCATGGTCTGCTCGCGGGCAAAGATCCAGGCCAGCTTGCGCTTGGGGTGGCCGATCAGCGCCCAGGAGTAATCGGGCGCCACCTCCATCACCAGCAGGTCGGCCTTCACCAGGCCGCCGTAGAAGGCAATGCGCCACTGAGCGTTGTTGGTGCCGGGCACGACGGTCGCCACGCCGTTCATCGACTTCTCGGGCTTGTCGAAGGCCTTGCGGTAGACGTAGGTGTTGGCGATGCGGCCGTCCTCGCGCAGCGCATAGACGTCGGCCGTGGCGACCTTGCCGCGCTCGGCGAAGTAGGGGACGTTGGCGATCACCCACCAGCGGCCCATGTAGCGCTCGAGGTCGACGCTGGCTTCGGTGCGGAGCGGGGGCATGGCGGTTCCTCCGGTGCTGGCGCAGCCGGCCAGCAGGGCCAGCAGGAGCGCAAGGGCGAACGGGGTGGCGAGGCGGCGCATGGGCGGCTCCCGAGGATGGTGGTGCATAGCCTGCCCGGGGCGCGCTGAAGGTGGCGTCAATCCGGCGTCTCGGTCCCTGAGACACCGGCCCGGCAGGCTGCCTCCACGCCCACCGAGGACACGCCCATGGCCCGCTTCCGCACCGACCCCGAGCCCTCCGTCGACCCCGTCCTGGCCCGCGCGCTCTGGCAGCTCCTGGGCCTGGCCGCGCTGGCCGTCGTCCTGCCGCCGCTGAGCTTCGGCCAGTTCCTGCTCGGCCCCGTCGCCTCCGCCTGGCTGCTGGCGCTGCCGGCCCTGGCCCTGCTCACGCTGCATCGCCGCTTCCTGGCGACGGCGTGGCGTGCGCACCTCGTCCGCGCCACGCCACGCCGCCGCCAGCGTTTTGCCGCGCGGGCGGCGCGTCCGGTCAGTCGCGCACGCCGAGCCGCTTTCGCTCGAGCCGCCTGAGGAACTCGGCCATGATGCGGCGGTACAGGTCCTCGCCCAGGTAGGCGTCCTCGACGCCGGCGTCGATGCTGGGGTTGTCGTTGACCTCGATGATCACCGTGCGGTCCTTCACCACCTTCAGGTCCACGCCATAAAGCCCGTTGCCGATGGCGTTGCTGGCGCGGGTGGCCAGGCGCACCACTTCGGCCGGCGCCTCGCGGATGGGCAGGGTCTTGAAGCCGCCCGAGCGCACCGTGCCCGGTTTGCCGCCGGCCTTGGCGGCGTGGTCGTAGATCTGCCAGTGCCCGCGCGACATGAAGTATTGGCAGGCGTACAGGGGCTCGCCGTCGAGCACGCCGATGCGCCAGTCGAACTCGGTGGGCACGAACTCCTGCGCCAGCAGCAGCGCGGTCTGCTGGAACAGCAGCTCGGCGGCCGACTTCAGCTCTTCGGGCGTGGCCACCTTGTGGATGCCGCGCGAGAAGCTGCCGTCGGGGATCTTCAGCACCAGCGGCAGGCCCAGCAGGTCGGGCAGGGCGGCGAGCTTGCGGGCGTCGTCGCGGAACACGATCTCGGTGCGCGGCGTGGGCAGCTTGCGGCCGCGCAGGCGGTCGTGCAGGTAGATCTTGTTGGTGCAGCGCAGGATCGACTGCGGGTCGTCGATCACCACCATGTCCTCGCGCTCGGCGCGGTGGGCGAAGCGGTAGGTGTGGTTGTCGACCGCGGTGGTCTCGCGGATGAACAGCCCGTCGTACTCGGCCAGCCGCGCGAAGTCGCGCCGGCCGATCGGGTCGACCTCGATGTCGAGTTCCTTGCCCGCCTCGATGAAGGACTTGAGCGCCTTCTTGTTCGACGGCGGCATCGGCTCGTCCGGGTCCTGCAGCATGGCCAGGTCGTAGCGGTACTTGCGGCGCGCGCGTGGCTTGCGCCAGAGCTTCTTGCTGAAGGCGTCGAGCGCGTCGGCGAAGGCGGTTTCCTGGTCGTCGGTCAGCGTGTGCAGGCTGGCCGGCTTGATCGCCGCGATCTGCCACACCCGCTGGCGCTCGAACTCGATGCGCAGCACCGGGCAGGGGAAGGTTTCGAACACCTGCTGGGCCAGGTCCTCGAGCGGCGCGTAGTGGGTGCGGCCGAAGTACACCAGCAGCCCGAAGTCGCTGGCGTCGCGCGAGCCCTCCGGCAGGAACTTGCCCAGGCTCGCGTTGAGGTCCTCGATGTCCAGGCCGTAGAGCGAGCGCCGGCGCAGGTCGTTGATGGTGCGCACGCTGGGGATCACCTTGTGGCCGCGCGCCTCGGCCAGCAGCGACACGTAGTAGCCGGTGCCCATGTACTTGTAGCTGCGGCACAGGTTGATCACCTGGGTGCGTTCACCCTCGGCGCCCACGTCGCCGCGCAGGTAGTCCGCGGCGGCCACCACGTTGTCGGAGGGATAGAAGGCGCCCCAGTCCGAGGGCTTTTCAACGACGATGACGAGGCGGCTCATGGCGGCGGGGCGGGGGCGATGGCGCGCAGCATGAGCCTTCGGCGGCGGCTTGGATAGACTGCCGGCATGCCTGCCGAATCCCGCCTGCGCGACGCCCGCCCCGACGACCTGCCCGCCCTGCTCGCGCTGGAGGCCGGCTTCCCGGGCGACCGGCTCTCGGCCCGCCAGTTCCGCCACCACCTGGCCAACCCGCGGGCCCGGCTGCGGGTGGCCGTGGCCGGCGGCCGGCTGCTGGGCTACCACCTGCTGCTGTTCCGGAAGGGCAGCGCCTGGGCCCGTCTTTATTCGATCGCCGTGGACCCGGCCGCCCGCGGCCAGGGCCTGGGCCGCCGACTGCTGGCCGACGCCGGGCGCCAGGCCCGCGCCGCCGGCCGCACCGGCCTGCGCCTCGAAGTCCGCCAGGACAACCACGCCGCCGCCGCCCTCTACGAAGCCGCCGGCTACCGCCGCACCGCCACGCTGCCGGCCTACTACCAAGACGGCACCAACGGCTGGCGCTACGAGAAAGGGGGTCAGGTTCACTTACCCGGGCGCCGAGCGCCCGGGTAAGTGAACCTGACCCCCTTTCTTGGGGCATGACGAAAGGCCTACGGCGGGTTAACAAGGGGCCGTGCTAGCGTCCGGGGCTTGCACCACACCGGGGAACCACCCAATGCGCCTGACCACCCTCGCCTGGCTCACCGCCGGCGCGCTCACCCTCTCCCTGCCCGCCACGGGCCAGCAGCCGACCATGCACACGCTTCCCGACGACCCCTACCTCTGGCTTGAAGACGTCGAGGGCCAGGAAGCGCTGGACTGGGTGCGTGCGCGCAACGCCGTCTCCAAGGAGGCCCTGGCCGGCGACCCGCGCTTCGAACAGGTGCGCACCAGCCTGCTCGAGATCCTCGACTCCAACGCCCGCATTCCCTACGTGGGCAAGATGGGCGACTACTACTACAACTTCTGGCGCGACCGCGACAATCCGCAGGGCGTCTGGCGCCGCACCACGCTCGAGGAGTACCGCAAGGACCAGCCCCGGTGGGAGGTCCTGCTCGACATCGACGCGCTCGGCAAGGCCGAGGGCGTGAACTGGGTCTGGGCCGGCGCCGAGTGCCTGCGCCCCGAGTACGACCGCTGCCTGATCGACCTCAGCCGCGGCGGCGCCGACGCCACCGTGACCCGCGAGTTCGACGTTTCCGACAAGGCCTTCGTCGAGGGCGGCTTCAGCCGGCCCGAGGCCAAGGGCCAGGTGAACTGGATCGACATCGACACCGTCTACGTGAGCACCGATTTCGGCGACGGTTCGATGACCGACTCGGGCTACCCGCGCATCGCCAAGGAATGGAAGCGCGGTACGCCGCTGACGGCGGCCCGCACGATCTTCGAGGGCCAGGCCAGCGACATCTCGGTCGGCGCCTACCGCGACGACACCCCGGGCTACGAGCGCGACTTCGTCTACCGCGGCCTGACCTTCTACACCAACGAGCTCTACCTGCGCGGCGAGGGCGACAAGCTCACCAAGCTCGAGCTGCCCGACGGTGCCCAGAAGGGCGTGTTCCGCGAGTGGCTGAGCGTCGAGCTGCGCCAGCCCTGGACCGTGGGCGGCAAGGAGCACCCGGCCGGCTCGCTGCTGGCCATCAAGCTCGACGCCTTCCTGGCCGGCGACCGCGACTTCGACGTGCTGTTCGAGCCCACCGCCAACACCTCGCTGGCCAGCTCGGGCGCGACCAAGGACTACTACTTCATCAACGTCCTCGAGGACGTCAAGAACCGCATCTACGTGCTCACCCCGGGCGAGGATGGCTGGAAGAAGGAGCCGCTGGTGGGCGCGCCGCAGTTCGGCACCGTCGGCATCAGCGCGGTGGACGCCGATGAGTCCAACGCCTACTTCATGACGGTGGCCGATTACCTGACCCCGACCTCGCTGCTGATCGGCGAGATCGGCAAGCAGCCCGAGACGCTCAAGCAGCTGCCGGCCTTCTTCGACGCCTCGCCCTACCGCATCGAGCAGCACTTCGCGACCAGCAAGGACGGCACCAAGGTTCCTTACTTCATGGTCTCGCGCAAGGACCTGCGGCTCGACGGCGACAACCCGACCCTGCTCTACGGCTACGGCGGCTTCGAGGTCTCGCTCACCCCGGGTTATTCGGCGGGCGTGGGCAAGGCCTGGCTGTCCGACGGCGGCGTGTACGTGGTGGCCAACATCCGTGGCGGCGGCGAGTACGGCCCGCGCTGGCACCAGGCCGCGCTCAAGGAAAACCGCAACAAGGCCTACGAGGACTTCGCGGCCGTGGCCGAGGACCTGATCGCCCGCAAGGTCACCCAGCCCAGGCGCCTGGGCATCCAGGGCGGCAGCAACGGCGGCCTGCTGATGGGCAACATGACGGTGATGTACCCGGAGCTGTTCGGCGCCGTCGTCTGCCAGGTGCCGCTGCTCGACATGCAGCGCTACCACAAGCTGCTGGCCGGCGCGTCCTGGATGGCCGAGTACGGCGACCCGGACAAGCCGGAGGAGTGGGCCTTCCTGCGCAAGTTCTCGCCGTACCAGAACGTCAGCAAGGACGTGAAGTACCCGCCGGTGCTGTTCACCACCTCCACCCGCGACGACCGCGTCCACCCGGGCCACGCCCGCAAGATGATGGCGCTGATGGAGGCGCAGGGCCACGACGTCACCTACTACGAGAACATCGAGGGTGGCCACGGCGGCGCCGCCAACAACGCCCAGTCGGCCTACATGGGCGCGCTGGCCTACACCTTCCTCAAGCAGAAGCTCTTCGAGGGCAAGTGACCATGAAACTGCGCCTGCTTCCCCTGACCGCGGCCCTGCTGGCCGTTTCCCTCGCCGGCTGCGACCGCCAGGCCCCGGCCGATGCGCCGGCGGCCAGCGCCCAGCCCGCGTCCACCTCGCGCCTGGGCGACCTCGCCGGCGCGCCGGTGGCCGAAAAGCGCCCGTACCAGGTGGTGGCGCCGCACGGCGCCTCGCGCGAGGACGAGTACTACTGGCTGCGCGACGACACCCGCAAGGACGAGGCCGTGCTGGCCTACCTCAACGCCGAGAACGCCTACGCCGACCAGGTGATGGGCCCGCTCAAGGCGACGCAGGACGCGCTCTACGAGGAGCTCGTGGGCCGGGTGAAGCAGGACGACTCGAGCGTGCCCTACTTCGAGGACGGCTACTGGTACTACACGCGCTTCGAGACCGGCAAGGAGTACCCCATCCACGCCCGCCGCGAGGGCACGATGGAGGCGCCCGAGCAGGTGATGTTCGACGTCAACCAGATGGCCGAGGGCAAGAACTTCTTCCAGCTCGGCAGCATCGAGGTCAGCCCCGACGGCCGCCTGGCCGCGTTCGCCTCCGACGAGGTCGGCCGCCGCCAGATGGTCATCCAGGTCAAGGACCTGGCCACCGGCGAGGTGCTGGCCGACCGCATCACCGGCGCGTCGAACAGCCTGATGTGGGGCAACGACAACCGCACGCTCTACTACATCGAGAACGACCCGACCACGCTGCTCACCAAGCGCGTCAAGGCGCACGTGCTGGGCACGCCGGTCGAAGCCGACAGGCTGGTGTACGAAGAGAAGGACGACACCTTCTACATGGGCATGGGCCGCACCCGCTCCGACGAGTACCTGTGCATCGGCGTGAGCAGCACGGTGTCGTCGGAGATGCGCTGCACCGACGCCGACGCGCCGGGCGAGTTCAAGGTGCTGGCGCCGCGCGAGCGCGACTTCGAGTACCAGGCCGACCACCTCAACGGCCGCTGGGTGATCAACACCAACTGGGACGCCACCAACTTCCGCGTCATGAGCCTGGCCGACGGCCAGGCCTGGGGCGACCGCAAGCTCTGGCAGGAGATGATCCCGCACTCGGAGGAGGTGCTGATCTCGGGCGTCACGCTGTTCGACGGCTTCATCGCCGTGTCCGAGCGCAGCGGCGGCCTGCAGCGCATCCGCATCCGCGACTGGGACGGCCAGCGCGACGAGTTCGTCAAGGCCGACGAAAGCGCCTACGCGATGGGCATGTCGGTCAACGCCGAGCCGGGCACCGACTGGCTGCGCTACAGCTACACCTCGCTGACCACGCCGGCGACGACCTACGAGCTCAACACCGCCACCGGCGAGCGCCGCATGCTCAAGGAGCAGCCGGTGCTGGGCGGCTTCGACAAGAACAACTACGTCACCGAGCGCCTGTGGGCCACGGCCCGCGACGGCACGAAGGTGCCGGTGTCGGTGCTCTACCGCAAGGGCTTCGCCAAGGACGGCACGGCCGCGCTGTACCAGTACAGCTACGGCTCCTACGGCTCGAGCTCGGACCCGGGCTTCAACGCCAACGTCATCAGCCTGGTCGATCGCGGCGCGGTGTACGCGGTGGCGCACATCCGCGGCGGCCAGGAGATGGGTCGCCAGTGGTACGACGACGGCAAGCTGCTCAACAAGATCAACACCTTCACCGACTTCATCGACGTCACCGACTTCCTGGTGGCCGAGGGCTACGCGGCCCCGGGCCGCGTGGCGGCGATGGGCGGCAGCGCCGGCGGCCTGCTGATGGGCGCGGTGGCCAACATGGCGCCCGAGAAGTACGCGGCCATGGTGGCGCACGTGCCCTTCGTGGACGTGGTGACGACGATGCTCGACGAGTCGATCCCGCTCACCACCAACGAGTTCGACGAGTGGGGCAACCCGAAGGACCCGGTGTACTACGACTACATGCTGTCGTACTCGCCCTACGACCAGGTCAAGGCCCAGGCCTACCCGCCGCTGCTGGTGACCACGGGCCTGTGGGACAGCCAGGTGCAGTACTTCGAGCCGGCCAAGTGGGTCGCCCGCCTGCGCGCCACCAAGACCGACAACCAGCCGCTGCTGCTGCGCACGAACATGGAAGCCGGCCACGGCGGCAAGTCCGGCCGCTTCCAGCGCTACCGCGAACGCGCCGAAGAATACGCCTTCGTCCTCCACCACCTCGGCCTGCTCTGAAACAAAGAAAGGGGGTCAGGTTCACTTCCCGGAAGTGAACCTGACCCCCTTTCTCGTTCCTCACCAGCCGGCTTGCTGGAGGAGGAGTTCGGTGCGGGGGTCGGCGGGGGTGGCGACCAGGCCGCCCTGCGGGTTGAGCGCGATGTCGAAGCGGGCGCCGTCGATCATCGGCAGGTAGGCGGCGCTGCCCCAGCGGGCGTCGGCGATGGGCAGGCCGGCCAGCCAGCGCTGGCGGAATTCCCAGAAATCCCAGCCTTCGCGCAGGTCGTGCACGCTGCGTTGGGCCGTGCGCTCCTGCGCCGGCTCGGCGTAGCGGCCCGAGAGCCGCTCGAAGCGATAGACCGGCGGCAGGCCCGCCAGCTGGCCGCCCAGGGTCCAGCGGATCACCCGGGCGTCGAGCTGCCACTGGTCGCCGCGCAGTTCCAGCACCCGCGGCGGGTCTTCGCCCAGCACCACCGTGGCCTCGAAGTGCTGGCTGCCCAGCTGGCGCAGGGCGATCGAAGCCACCGGCACGTCGGCCAGCAGCCACTGGTACTGCCGCAGCAGCGCGCCCGTGCCCGCCAGCACCAGGGCCAGGCCCAGCACCAGCGCGCCGAGCAGGCGCCCGGACCAGCCGCGGCGCGGCTGCGGGCGCAGCGTGCGCTTGCGGCGCCGGGGCAACCAGGGCAGCAGCCCCAGCACGGCCAGCACCAGCGCGGCGGTGAACAATCCGCCCGAAAGCGACATCCCGGCCTCCATTCGCTGCAGTCCAGCCCCGGACTATACTCGCCGCATGAAAACCTCTCGCGTGCTGATGCTCCTGCTCGCCCTCGTCCTGGTCGCCGCCTGCGGCAACAAGGGCGACCTGGTGCGCCCGGCCCCGGCCACCGCCACCGCCGCGCCATGAGCCCGGGGCGGGCCCTGCGCTTTTCCAAGATGCACGGCGCAGGCAATGATTTCGTCGTGCTCGACCTGCGCGGCGGCCGCCCCGCGCCCGCGCCCGGGCTGGCGCGCCGGCTCGCCGACCGCCACCAGGGCGTGGGTTGCGACCAGCTGCTGACCATCGAGGACAGCGCCGACCCCGCCTGCCTGGCGCGCTACCGCATCTGGAACGCGGACGGCTCGGCCGCCAACCAGTGCGGCAACGGTGCGCGCTGCGTCGCCGCCTGGCTGCGCCGCGACGGCGCCGCCGCCACGCCGCGCTTCCGGCTCGACAGCCCCGCTGGCCCCGTGCAGGCCGAGGCCCTGGGCGAAGGCCGCTACGCCGTCGGCATGGGCCGCCCGCGCCTGGCGCCGGCGGAAATTCCCTTCCTGGCCGCCGGCGACGCCACCGAGCACCGCCTCGCGCTGGCTGAAGGCGAGGTGGCCTTCGGCGTCGTCTCGATGGGCAACCCGCATGCCGTCGTCGAAGTGGCCGATGTCGCCGCCGCGCCCGTGGCCACGCTCGGCCCGGCGCTGCAGGCCCGGCCTGAGTTCCCCGAAGGCGTGAACGTGGGCTTCGCCCAGGTGCTCGCGCCCGACCGCATCCGCCTGCGCGTGTTCGAGCGCGGCGCCGGCGAAACCCTGGCCTGCGGCAGCGGCGCCTGCGCCGCCGTGGTGGCGCTGGTGCGCCGCGGCCGCCTCGCGCGCCATGCCTTCGTCGAGCTGCCCGGCGGCACGCTCGAAATCACCTGGCCCGCCGACGACGCACCCGTCGTCATGGCCGGCCCCACCGCCTTCGTGTTCGAAGGCGAACTGCTGCTGGAGCAACCCGAATGATGGACGAGAAGAGCGAGCGCCTGGGCGCCCATGAAGTCGCGGCCTTCCTGCGACGCCACCCGAAGTTCCTGGCGCAGTTCCCGGACCTGGCGGTGTCGCTGGTGGTGCCCAAGGAAGAAGGGCAGGCGGCCTCGCTGGCCAGCTACCAGCTCGACGTGCTGCGCGACAAGAACCGCGAGCTCACCCGTCGCCTGAACGAGCTCTACGCCAACGCGCAGGAGAACGAGCGCCTGGCCGTGCGCACGCACCAGTTGAGCCTGGCGCTGATGCGCGCCAACGGCCCCGCCGAAACGCTGCGCACGATGGTGGCGGTGCTGGGCGAGGACTTCCGCGGCGAGCTGGTGCGCGTGGTGCTGTTCGAGGCCGTGCCGGGCCTGGAGGCCGACTGGCTGCAGGTGGTCGCGCAGGGCGACGCCGCGCTGGCGCCCTTCCGCGACTTCATGGCCGCCGGCGAGCCGCTCACCGGCCGCCTCAACCAGGACAAGCTGGCGCTGCTGTTCGGCCCGCGCGCCGCCGAGGCCGCCTCGGCCGTGCTGCTGCCGCTGCCCGGCGTGGGCATGCTGGCGGTGGGCAGTTCCGACGCCAACCGCTTCTTCCCGGGCATGGGCACGCTGTTCCTGCGCCTGATGTCCGAGGCCCTGGTGACCGCGCTGGGCCGCGCGCCGCGCGACTGAGCATGACCGGCGCCGCGCCGCTGCAGCCGGAGGTCGACGCCTTCCTGGCGTGGCTGGCGGTCGAGCGCCGGATGTCGCCGCACACGATTTCGGCCTATCGCCGCGACCTGGCCGACCTGGCCGGCTGGATGCGCGATTCCGGGCTGGAGCAGTGGACGCGCCTGCGCCAGGAAGCGCTGCGCACCTACGTCGCCGGCGCGCACCGGCGCGGGCTGTCGGGCAAGAGCCTGCAGCGTCGCTTGTCGGCCATCCGCAGCTTCTTCGGCTGGCTGGGCCGCGAGCACGGCAGCGAACTCAACCCGGCGCTCGGCCTGCGCGCGCCCAAGGCGCCGCGCAAGCTGCCGCAGGTGCTCGATGCCGACGAGGCCGGGCGCCTGGTCGAGGTGCCCACCGATGCCCCGCTGGGCCTGCGCGACCGGGCCATGCTCGAGCTGTTCTATTCCTCCGGCCTGCGCCTGAGCGAGCTGTGCGGCCTGCGCTGGGGCGCGCTCGACCTGGCCGAGGGCCTGGTGACGGTGGTGGGCAAGGGCGGCAAGACCCGCCTGGTGCCGGTGGGCAGCCACGCCCGCACGGCGCTGGCGGCGTGGCGCGACGAGAGCAAACCTGCTGCGGATTCGCCGGTGTTCCCCGGCCGCAGCGGCGGGCCGATCAGCCCGCGCACGGTGCAGGCGCGGCTGCGCGAGCTGGCCATGCGCCAGGGCCTGTTCAAGCGCGTGCATCCGCACCTGCTGCGGCACAGCTTCGCCAGCCACGTGCTCGAGTCCAGCGGCGACCTGCGCGGTGTGCAGGAACTGCTGGGCCACGCCGACATCGCCACCACCCAGATCTACACCCACCTCGACTTCCAGCACCTGGCCAAGGTGTACGACGCCGCACACCCCCGCGCCCGCCGCAAAAAACCCGCGTGACAAGAAAGGGGGTCAGGTTCACTTATCGGGGATGTGATTCGCGAATTCCCCGGGGAGCGTCTCCCGATAAGTGAACCTGACCCCCTTTCTTGTCACCCCTTGGCTTGTCGCCAGGCCGCCCCCAGAACGGTAGGACGCCCGCAATGGAGTGCCCATGGACCCCCAAACCTTCCACGCCACCACCATCCTGTCGGTCCGCCGCCACGGCAAGGTCGTCGTCGCCGGCGACGGCCAGGTCACGCTGGGCCACACGGTGATGAAGGGCAATGCCCGCAAGGTGCGCAAGCTGGCCGGCGGCAAGGTGATCGCCGGCTTCGCCGGCGCCGCGGCCGATGCCTTCACGCTGCAGGAGCTGTTCGAATCCAAGCTCGAGAAGCACGGCGGCCAGCTCGTGCGCGCCGCCGTCGAGATGGCGCGCGAATGGCGCACCGACCGCCGCTTCGGCAAGCTCGAGGCGCTGCTGGCGGTGGCCGATGCGCAGACCTCGCTGGTCATTTCCGGCACCGGCGACGTGATCGAGCCCGACGACGGCATCATCGCCATCGGCTCCGGCGGCCCCTACGCCCTGGCCGCGGCCCGCGCGCTGATGCAGCACAGCGAACTCGACGCCCGCGCCATCGCCGAGGCAGCGCTCAACGTCGCCGGCGACATCTGCATCTACACCAACCGCAACCTCGTCATCGAGGAACTGTGATGTCCGAACTGACCCCCCGCGAGATCGTCGGCGAACTCGACCGCTACATCATCGGCCAGGCCGGCGCCAAGCGCGCCGTGGCCATCGCGCTGCGCAACCGCTGGCGGCGCATGCAGCTCGATCCTTCGCTGCGCGACGAGGTGATGCCCAAGAACATCCTGATGATCGGCCCCACCGGCGTGGGCAAGACCGAGATCGCGCGCCGCCTGGCGGCGCTGGCGAACGCGCCCTTCGTGAAGGTCGAGGCCACGCGCTTCACCGAGGTGGGCTACGTCGGCAAGGACGTCGAGCAGATCATCCGCGACCTCGCCGACGGCGCGGTGAAGATGTTCCGCGAGCAGGCCAAGCAGCGCGTGCGCACCCTGGCCGAGGAGCGCGCCGAGGACCGCATCCTCGATGCCCTGCTGCCGCGCCGCCGTGGCCCCGGCTTCGCCATCGAGGTCGGCGCCGAGGGCGAGAGCGAAACCCGCAACAAGCTCCGCCGCCAGCTGCGCGCCGGTGATTTCGACGACCGCGAGATCGAGCTCGAGCTGGCGCCGCCGATGGCCGGCGGCATGGACCTGATGACGCCGCCGGGCATGGAGGAGATGGGCGCCCAGCTGCGCCAGATGTTCCAGAGCCTGGGCGGCGGCAAGACGCAGAAGCGCATGCTCGCGGTGAAGGCCGCGCGGCCGCTGCTGCTCGAGGAGGAGGCGGCCAAGCTGGTCAACGAGGAGGAGATCCGCGCCCAGGCCGTGGCGGCCTGCGAGCAGAACGGCATCGTCTTCATCGACGAGATCGACAAGGTGGCGCGCCGCCAGGACGCCGTCGGCGGCGGCGACGTGAGCCGCGAGGGCGTGCAGCGCGACCTGCTGCCGCTGGTCGAGGGCAGCACCGTCAGCACCAAGTACGGCACCATCCGCACCGACCACATCCTGTTCATCGCCTCGGGCGCCTTCCACCTGGCCAAGCCCTCGGACCTGATCCCGGAGCTGCAGGGTCGCTTCCCGATCCGCGTCGAGCTCACCGCGCTCAGCCAGGCCGACTTCAAGCGCATCCTCACCGAGCCGAAGAACGCGCTGGTGCGCCAGTACATGGCGCTGCTGGCCACCGAGGGCGTGAACATCGGCTTCGACGACAGCGCCATCGACCGGCTGGCCGAGATCGCCTTCCTGGTCAACGAGCGCCAGGAGAACATCGGCGCCCGCCGCCTGCACACCGTGCTCGAGAAGCTGCTCGAGAAGCTCAGCTTCGAGGCCCCCGACAAGGGCGGGCTGTCGCTGATGATCGACCGCGCCATGGTCGACGAGCAGCTGGGCGACGCCGTGCAGGACCCGGACCTGAGCCGCTACATCCTCTGACCAAGCTGAACCACGTGAACCAGGTTCATTTTACGGCGCGAAATGCCCCGGAATGCCGGTGTATCCCGGGCCGTAAAATGAACCTGGTTCACTGGCTTGTCAGGTTTTCCGCGCGGCGCCGGTCTGTTGATCCAAGCCCCCTTGGAGCGACCGACCGCCGTGCCCGCCGCCCTCGCCACCGCCACCCCGACGCCGCGCACCGCGCGGCCGCCTGAGTCACGGATCCCCGCCGAGCCCATGGACGCCCCCGCCAGCCCGCGCATCGAGGACGTGCTGGCCGAGCAGGGGCCGATGCTTGCGCGCATCGCCGGCAGCTACGAGGCCGAGCCGGCCCGCCGCGACGACCTGCTGCAGGAAGTCAGCCTCGCCGTGTGGAAGGCCCTGCCGCGCTGGCGCGGCGAATCCTCGCTGCGCACCTTCGTGGCGCGCGTGGCCCACAACCGCGCCATCGACCACCTCGCGCGCGAGCGCAACGCCCGCGGCGAGGAGCTGCACGACGAGCATCCCGACCCCGGCGCCACGCCCGTGCAACACGCCGAGGCGCACCAGCGCCGCGCCGGCCTGGTGGCCGCCGTGCGCCAGCTGCCGCTCGGCCAGCGCCAGGTGGTGGTGCTGGCGCTGGAAGGCTTCGCCCTGCGGGAGATCGGCGAGGCGCTGGGCGTCGAGGAAAACACCGTCGCGCAGCGCCTGAGCCGCGCGCGCCGGCAGCTCAACGAATGGCTGGGAGAGACGGCATGAACGGGCCGATGAAGGAATGGGACGCCCTGGGCTCGGATTGGCGCGAGCAGGCCGTGCCGGCGGTGGACGTCGAGGCGCTGCGCGGAGAGGCCGGCCGCCAGGGCCGCCGACTGCGCTGGACGCTGGTGGCGGAAACGTTCATGGCGCTGCTGGCGATGCTGCTGGTGGGCTGGATCGCCCTGCGCGAGGGCGCCGTGCCGATGGAGCGCTGGCTTTTCGGCGCCCTGGCGCTGTCGATGATTCCCTACCAGGGCTACGTGCTCTGGCGCCGCCGCCACGACTGGAGCGAGGCCGGCCTCGATGCCGAGGCCCTGGTCGAGCTTGAACTGCGCCGCTGCGCCGGCACCGAGCACTACTGGCGCTTCGGCATGTGGTCGGTGCTGGTGCTGTGGGTGGTGATCTTTGCGGTGCTGATGGCCGGCCTGCACGGCGACTGGCCCATCGAGCAGGTGAGCGGCCTGGTGGGCGCCCTGGGCGCCAACGTCGTGGTGATCCCGCTCATCGGCCTTTACGGCCTGGCCCGCTGCCGCGGTGCACGCCAGCGCCGCGAGCGCCTGCTTGCGCTCCGCGGCCAGCTGCGCGGGCCGTAAAATGGCGGCATGAGCCCTCGCCCCACCGACCTCGTCCTGCACCGCGCCTCGCACGTCCTCGAAGTGGCCTTCGAGGACGGCCGGCGCTTCCGGCTGCCCTGCGAATACCTGCGGGTCGAATCGCCCAGCGCCGAAGTGCAGGGCCACGGCCCGGGCCAGAAGGTGCTGGTGGCCGGCAAGCGCGACGTGAACATCCGCGCCATCGACCCGGTGGGCCACTACGCCGTACTGCTGCGCTTCGACGACGGCCACGAAAGCGGCCTGTTCAGCTGGAGCCTGCTGGCCACGCTGGGCGAGGAATACGACACGCGCTGGGCCGCCTACCTCGCCGCCCTCGAAGCCGCCGGCCAAAGCCGGTGAACCAGGTTGATTTTATCCAACCAGGTTCATTTTCGGGCTGGCAAATGAACCTGGTTGGATAAAATCAACCTGGTTCGTGTTGAAGCGACCTGCCTGTCGGGCCTGACGGCCCTCCCCACGGGATTCCTAAAGGAATTCCTGGAACCGCTCGACGGGCCGGCCAATCACCGCCTTCCCGCCCACCTCCAGCACCGGCCGCTCGATCAGCCGCGGGTGCGCCGCCAGCAGCGCCGCCCATTCGGCCGCCGGCCTCTCGTCGGTGGCGGCCAGGCCCAGTTCCCGGGCCTCGTCCTCCTTGAAGCGCACCAGCGCCCGCGGGTCCCCGCCCAGCTTGCCCAGCAGGGCCAGCACGGCCGCCGCCGAGGGCGGCTGCCCCAGGTAGTCCACCACCTCGGCCTGCAGCCCCCGCGCCGCGAGCCAGGCCAGCGCCTCCCGCGACTTGCTGCACCGCGCGTTATGCCAAAGCTTCATGCCGCCACCTCGAAAATGGAGGGATAATGGTCGCATGGACGAAAAAAGCACGCAGGGCACCACCCACTTCGGCTTCCGCGACGTGCCGGTGGCGGAGAAGAAGAAGCTCGTCGGCCAGGTCTTCAGCTCGGTCGCGCGCCAGTACGACCTGATGAACGACCTGATGTCGCTGGGCATCCACCGCGTGTGGAAGCGCTACTTCGTCGGCACTTCGGGCGTGAAGCGCGGCGACCGCGTGCTCGACCTCGCCGGTGGCACCGGCGACATCGCCGCGCTGCTGCACGAGCGCGTGGGCGAGACGGGCAGTGTGGTGCTGGGCGACATCAACGCGCAGATGCTCGGCGTCGGCCGCGACCGCCTCACCGACCGCGGCCTGGTGCGCGGCCTCGAGTACGTGCAGCTCAACGCCGAGGCGCTGCCCTTTCCGGACGCCAGCTTCGACCTGGTCACGATTGCCTTCGGCCTGCGCAACGTCACCGAGAAGGCCAACGCCCTGCGCGAGATGCACCGCGTACTCAAGGTCGGCGGCCGCGCGCTGGTGCTCGAGTTCTCGCAGGTCAAGCCCGAGTGGTTCCGCCCCGTGTACGACTTCCATTCCTTCCAGGTGCTGCCGCGCCTGGGCAAGCTGTTCGCCAACGACGCCGACAGCTACCAGTACCTGGCCGAGTCGATCCGCAAGCACCCGCCGCAGGACGAGCTCAAGGCCATGATGGAAGCCGCCGGCTTCGCCCGCTGCGACTACCGCAACCTCAGCGCCGGCATCTGCGCCATCCACTCCGGCTACAAGGTTTAGTCGGCGCGCACGCGCCAGGCTTCGGTGAGGGAGATCAGGCCCTCGCGGGCCAGGTTCACGGCGGCCTGTGTCAGCGGCACCATGCCGTCCTCGATCGCGGCGGCGTGGATCTGGTCGGCTTCGGCGCCGGGCACGATCAGCGACTGGATGCGCGGCGACACCACCATCAGCTCGTACACCGCGCGGCGCTTGAACACGCCCAGCCCGTCGCAGTGCGAGCAGCCGCGACCCTTGTGGAAGACCTCGTCCGGGCCCACGCCCAGGCTTTCGCGGATGTGCGGGTCGACGTCCTCGACTTCCCTGCAGTGCGTGCAGGTCAGGCGCACGAGCCGCTGCGACATCACCGCCAGCAGCGAGGCGCGCAGCAGGTAGGCCTCCACGCCCAGGTCGAGCAGGCGCGTGACCGTGGTGGCGGCGGTATTCGTGTGCAGCGTGGACAGCAGCAGGTGGCCGGTGAGCGCGCTCTCGACGGCGATGCCGGCGGTCTCGCGGTCGCGGATCTCGCCCACCATGATCACGTCCGGGTCGTGGCGCAGGAAGTTGCGCATCGCGCTGGCGAAGGTGAACTGCGCGGCGCGGTTGACCTGCATCTGCTGGATCTCGTCGATGTAGAACTCGACCGGGTCCTCGATGGTGAGGATGTTGATGCGCTGCTTGCGCAGCTCGAGCAGCATCGCGTACAGCGTGGTCGACTTGCCGCAGCCGGTCGGGCCGGTGGTGAGGAACATGCCGTGGCTGCGGCTCATCACGTCGTCGATGCGACGCCGGTCTTCGGGCGTGAGGCCGAGCTGGTCGATGTCCCAGAGGCCTTCCTTGGTGTCGAGGAGGCGCACCACCACGCTCTCGCCGAACACCGCCGGCAGCACCGAGATGCGCAGGTCGATGGCGCGCCCGTCGTCGAACACGAAGCTGGTGCGGCCGTCCTGGGGCTTGCGGTGCTCGGCCAGGTTCATCGAACCGAGCACCTTGATGCGGCTGGTCACCGCCGGGTGCAGGCTGCTCATGATGCGCCGCACCGGCACCATCTCGTCGTCGATGCGGTAGAGCACGTCGGTGCCGTGCTCGCCCGGGCGCAGGTGGATGTCGGAGGCGCGCCGCGCCACCGCCTCGGCGATCAGCCCGTGCACGATGCGCACCACCGGCTTTTCGCGCGAGAGGCGCTGCGCCTCCTGCTCGGTGGTTTCGACGATCGTGCCGGTCGGGTCCACGCCCAGCTGGCGGGCGATGTCGCGGTCCTCGACCTGGTCGTAGTGGCGGGCGATGGCCTCGCGGATGTCGCGCCCCGTCGCCAGCACCGCCTGGACGCGCTGGCGGGAGAGGAAGTCGAGCGTGCTCAGGGCCTCGGCATTGCCCGGGTCCTCCATCGCCACGGCGACGCTGCCGCCGCGCACCAGCAGCGGCACCGCCCGCAGGCGGCGGGCCACCTCCGGCCGGATCAGGGCGGTCGCGGACGCGTCGGGCTCGAGGCCCGACAGCCGGGCCAGCGGCACCCCCAGCGAGGCCGCCTGCTCGTAGTGCGACTCGGTGCAGTCGTCGCCCAGCGCCAGCCACTGCGCCAGCGACAGCCCGCCACCCTCGTGGTTCCAGGTCGAGCCGGCCTGGGAGAACTCCAGCCAGCGGGCCAGCTCGGCGGGTGCCTTGATCAGGTGCGGGGAGGCGGGCTTGGCGTTGGCGGACATGGCTCTGGCCGGGGTGGGATGCCTTCAGTATGGCCCAGCCCGGCCGGCGCGCTTTGAGCCATGTCAGGTCCCGGGCGCCGGGCCTTGCCCGGGGGCCCGCTGGGATAGAATCGGGATATCCCGCCGTACGGAAACACCCATGCGCCTGTTCAGCCTGCTGCTTGCCCTGCTGCTGCCCCTGCCGGCCTTCGCCCAGGCCGACCGGCTCGTCGACGAGCACTCCTACGCGGAGCCGTCGAAGGTGCGCATCAGCCACCTGGCCCTGGACCTCGAGGTCGACTTCGACAAGCGCCAGCTGGCCGGCAGCGCCACGTTCGACCTGCAGTGGGCCGACCCGGCCGCGCGCGAGCTGGTGCTCGACACCCGCGACCTGGAGATCGCCAAGGTCGAAGGCCGCACCGGCAACCGCAAATGGCGCGAGCTCGACTTCAGCCTGGCCGAGGCCGACCCGCGCTTCGGCAGCAAGCTCACCATCACCCTGCCGCGCCAGTTCGCGCAGGTGCGCGTGACCTACCTCACCTCGCCGCAGGCCTCGGGCCTGCAGTGGCTGGCGCCGGGCATGACCGCCGGCGGCAAGACGCCCTTCATGTTCAGCCAGTCGCAGGCCATCCACGCCCGCAGCTGGGTGCCGCTGCAGGACACGCCCTCGGTGCGCTTCACCTACACCGCGCGCATCAAGACCCCGCCCAGCGTGATGGCGCTGATGAGCGCCGACAACGAGCCGGCCGCGCTGCGCGACGGCGACTACTCCTTCGAGATGCCGCAGGCCATCCCCAGCTACCTGATGGCCATCGCCGCCGGCGACCTGGTGTTCAAGCCGATCTCGCCGCGCGCCGGCGTCTGGGCCGAGCCGCAGACGGTGGACCGCGCGGTGAAGGAGTTCGAGGACACCGAGAAGATGATCGAGGTGACCGAGCAGCTCTACGGCCCCTACCGCTGGGGTCGCTACGACCTGCTGATCCTGCCGCCCTCGTTCCCCTTCGGCGGCATGGAGAACCCGCGCCTGAGCTTCATCACGCCCACCGTGATCGCCGGCGACAAGTCGCTGGTGTCGCTGATCGCGCACGAACTGGCGCATTCGTGGTCGGGCAACCTCGTCACCAACGCCACCTGGAAGGACATGTGGCTCAACGAGGGCTTCACCAGCTACGTCGAGAACCGCATCGTCGAGGCGCTGTACGGCAAGGAGCGCGCCGACATGGAGTTCGTCAACAGCCGCAACGGCCTGCTCGAGGAGATGAAGCAGGTGCCGGTGGCGCAGCAGGTGCTGATGCTGCCCGCGCGCGCCGGTTCCGATCCGGAGGAGGCGCTGGGCGCCGTGGCCTACGACAAGGGCGCCTGGTTCCTGCAGTTCCTCGAGCAGCGCTACGGCCGCGAGGCCTTCGATCCCTTCCTGCGCGCCTGGTTCGACCAGCACGCCTTCCAGAGCGCCACCAGCGAGCAGTTCCTGGCCTTCCTCGAGGCCGAGCTGATGGCCAAGAACCCGGGCAAGGTGACGCGCGAGGAAGTGCTGGCCTGGATGACCCAGCCCGGCATCCCCGACAACGCGCCGCGCATCGAGTCGCCGCGCCTGGCCGCCGTCGATGCCGCCCGCGCCGACTGGCTGGGCGACCGCAAGGCCGCGCGCGAGCTGCCCACCGCCGCCTGGACCACGCAGGAGTGGGTGTACTTCCTCGAGGGCCTGCCGGCCACGCTCGAGCCCGACCGTTTGGTCGAGCTCGACCAGGCCTTCCGCTTCACCGGCACCGGCAACGGCGAGATCGCCCAGCGCTGGTATCCGCTCAGCGAGCGCAGCCAGTACTTCGAGGCGCGGCCGGCGATGAGCCTGTTCCTGCGCAAGATCGGCCGCCGCAAGCTGATCATGCCGACCTACGAGGCGCTGGCCTCCACCGAGGACGGCCTGGCCTTCGCCACCCAGATCTTCGCGATGGCGCGGCCGGGCTACCATCCGATCACGATCGGCTCGGTCGAAGCCTTGCTCACCAAGGCGCGCGCGGCGCTGGAAGCGGCGCCGCAGTGAGCGGACGCGGCGCGCGGCCCGCCTGGTGGCTGCGCGCCGGCGCGGTGGGGCTGGCAGTGGCCGGCCTGGGCGCCGCGGTCGCGCGGCCTGAATATGTGCTCGAGGCCGAGTTCGCGCGCCAGCGCTGGCTGGCGGGCGCCAAGGAAACCTCCTTCGATGTCGCCGGGCACCATTGGCGCGCCTTCGAGGCCGGCCCGGCCGGCGCGCCGCTGCTGGTGCTGGTGCATGGCTTCACCGGCAGCAAGGAAAACTGGCTGCCGCTGGCGCGCGAGCTCTCGCGCGACTACCGCGTGCTGGCCGTGGACCTGCCCGGCTGGGGCGAGAGCGAACGTCGCGATGAGGCCGACTACGGCCCGGTGGCGCAGGCCGCGCGCCTGGCCGAGCTGATCGCCGCGCTGCCGCAGGCGCCGCAGATCGTGGTGGGCCACTCGATGGGCGGCCAGATCGTCGGCCTGCTGGCCTCGCGGCATCCGCAGGCCGCGCCGCGCATCGTGCTGATGTCCTCGGCCGGCGTGCGCTACCAGGAGAACGCCTTCGCCAGCGCCGTGCTCGCCGGCGAGAACCCCTTCCAGGTGACCACCCGCGCCGAGCTGCACCGCTACCTGGGCATCGTCTTCGCCGATCCGCCCTTCGTGCCCTGGCCGGCCACCGAGGCGCTGGTGCGCCGCCGCCGCGCCGACGCCGCCTTCGAGCAGCGCGTGCTCGACGGCATCGGCCGCGGTCCGGAGGCGTTCGCGCTCGAGGCCGAGCTGGGCAACATCGCCGCGCCCACGCTGCTGCTGTGGTGCCGCGACGACCAGGTGATCGACATCAGCGCCGCCGACGTCTTCGCCGCCGGCCTGCGCGACAGCCGCCGCGTCGTCCTCAGCGGCTGCGGCCACATGCCGATGATGGCGCAGCCGCGCCAGGTCGCCGAAGCGATCAACGCTTTCGCGGGCGGGCCGGGCTGACGCGCTTGCGCCGGGGCTTCGCCAGGGGCATCCATCCGGGCTGGCGGGTGCTGCGCTGGGTGCTGGTGGCCTGGCTGGTGGCCACGGCGCTGGTGGTGCTGGGCAGTGCCTTCAGCGCCCGCAGCCTGCCCGATCTCGAGCCCTGGCACCGCTGGAACTTCGAGAACGAACCGGGCGCCGGCGAACTGCGCGACATGGACTGGGCTGCCTACCTGCGCGCCGAGCAGGCGGTGTTCGACGAACTGCGCGCGCACCTCGCCGCCGAGCCCCGACCTGGCCGCTATCGTTATGAGACGCAGAGCCAGCTGGGCGCGCGCGACGGTGCCATCGACTGGAACCGCAGCCAGGTGCTGGCGCCGGAAGGCCCGGTGCGCGGCGGCGCGCTGATGCTCCACGGCATGAGCGATTCGCCCTACAGCCTGCGCCACCTGGCCGAGATCTACCGGGCGCGCGGCTTCGTGGTGGTCATCCCGCGCCTGCCGGGCCACGGCACCGCGCCCGCGGGGCTGCGCAGCGCGCAGTGGACGGATTGGCTGGCGACGGTGGAGCTGGCGGCGCGCGAGGTGCGCGCACTGGCAGGCGAGGACAAGCCTTTCCATCTCGTCGGCTACTCCAACGGCGCCGCCCTGGGGCTGAAGTACGCGATGGACCGTGCGCAGGAGGGCGACCGCGCCGGGCTTCCGGTGCCCGACCGGCTGGTGATGGTGTCGCCGATGATCGGCATCGGCCGGCTGGCGGCGTTCTCGCGCTTGATGCCGCTGCTGTCGTGGGTACCGTACTTCGAGAAGTCGCGCTGGCTGGACGTGCAGCCGGAGTTCAATCCGTTCAAGTACAACTCGTTCCCGGTGAACGGCGTGCGCCAGTCCTGGCTGCTGGTCGGTGCCGTGCAGACCCAGCTGCTGCAACTCAATGCCACCGGGCGCAGCGACCGGCTGCCGCCGATCCTGGCCTTCCAGTCGGTGCTCGACGGCACGGTGAGCACCCGCGCGGTGGTGCGCAACCTGTTCGACCAGCTGCCGGCCAACGGCAGCGAACTGGTGCTGTTCGACATCAACCGGCAGGGCGTGCTGGCGCCGATGCTGCGGCGTTCCGCGGGCACGATCCTCGACGAGCTGCAGCCGGGCGAATCCTTCACGTACCGGCTGACGGTGGTGGGCAACGTGGATGCCGAGTCGGCCAACGTGGCCGAGCGCCGGCGCGAACCCGGCCAGCGCGAGGTCGTGTTCAGGCCGCTGCCCTACCTGTATCCCCCGAACGTGTACTCGCTCTCGCACGTGGCGCTGCCGTTCCCGGTGGACGACCCGCTGTACGGCCTGTCGCCAAGAACCGACGAGGACTACGGCATCCGCCTGGGCACGCTGGCCCTGCACGGCGAACGCGGCGCGCTCTCGGTCGGCACCGACCAGCTGCTGCGCCTGGGCAGCAACCCCTTCTACGACTACCTCTCCACCCGCATCGACCAGACCCTCGAGCAACAGGCGGACTAGGGATCCAGCCCGCCCCGACGGGCCGTGCGATGGCAGGACGTTCCAGCCTTCGCAAGTTGAGGCCAAAAAAAAGGTTCTTCTCCCAACTGAGGGGAGTGGCGCACGGCCGACCCGGTAGATTTGTTGGTGTCTAAGCAGCAAATCGGGGCCGGCCGTGGCCGAC